>NZ_DKLH01000084.1:0-134009 GCF_002455685.1 Sphingobacterium sp. UBA6645 | reverse complement strand
TTTTTAGACAGCCTCTTTTTTGTGGATTATTGGGATGGGGCTGGGTTAAAAAAAGATGTAAGGATGGATGTATTGTTTTGAACCAGGAAAGGAAGGATGCAAGGATTGGCAGGATCTGGCTTAAATGTTGTTTTGAACCAAGAAAAAAAAAGATGCAAGGATGGGCAGGATCGTGTCGTTACATCCTTTTTTCGTAGTCAATACTTCATAATAAACGGCTTTACTTTCCTTCTGCTTAAAACCCTTGTAAAGCCCTTTCACATCCCTTTTAAACCCCTATCAAAGCCGCTCCCAAAGGGCTATGATAGGAGTTTAAAAGGGATGTGAAAAACGAAATAAAAAGGTAATAGCTAAACCAGATCCTGCGAATCCTTAAATCCTTCCTTTCCTGGTTCAAAACAACCCATCCTGCAAATCCTTTCAGACAACATTTTCAAAACCAAATATCAAGCCGCCATACTCTAATGTCTAATATCTAATGTCTAATGTCTCATAAAAAACAATACCCCCTCCTATTCGTTTCTATATTCAAACACTAATAATATGAGAGCACTAGCATATATTCCTCTAGCCATTGCGGTCCTAGCGGCCGCTTGTCAGGGAAATAATAACAATCAGCAGACTACGCAGACGGATAGTACCGCACTAGATACGGGTCTGGTTACTCAGGTGAAAGTAGATACTATACAGAGCATTCGTGATAACTACGAGCGAATTCATGCGATCACAGACTGGGATAAAATCGACTCGGCAGAGGTGTTGGGCGAATCGACCGAGGGAGGAATTGCTTATTTCTACTACAAGAATAACATCATGGAGAAGATGGATATCAAATATTATGGTGAGGGTGGTTACACGAATGACTATTATTACTTCAAGGACAATCAGGTTTCTTTTGTTCTGGAGGAACTCTATCGCTATAATGCGCATATGTATGCACCCGAATTTGATTATTCTAAGACCGAAAAGGCGGAGGAATTTAGGTTCTATTACTTTGATGGGAAATTCGTGAAGGGACTTCCTGAGCAGGCAGATCCGAAATGGCAGGCTGAGTTAGCAGACCGGGCTGAAGTATTAGTGCAACAAAAGGAAAAGATTAGTAAATTGAAAAGATATTAAGTTTTTTTAATGGATTTTAAATCTTCTTTTCCACCTATTATCTCCGCTGATGCGAAGGTTCTTATTTTAGGGAGTTTACCGGGCGACCTATCACTCCTCCAACAACAATATTATGGGCATCCACAGAATAGATTTTGGAAGTTGATGCACCTACTGTTCGAAGAGGAACTCAGCGGTCAGTATGAAGACCGTAAGCGGCTTCTGTTAAAGAACGGAGTGGCGCTTTGGGATGTTTGTGCTACAGCGATCCGTCCGGGCAGTATGGACTCGGATATTTCGGAAGTGCAGGCGAATGCAATTCCAGAGTTGCTCGCTACCTATCCCGGTATCAAACGCGTATTTTTCAATGGACAGAAGGCGATGGCCTTGCACGATAAGCTATTAAAGCGTGTTGAAGGCGTTGAATATATTGGACTTCCCAGCACCAGTCCGGCGAATGCTCGCTTCCATTTAGCGCTTCTTAAAGAGCATTGGGCACAGATTCTTTAACCTATCTGCCTAATAAATCTATTGAACTGGATTTAAAGGCATTTGCTCGCGAAAAACTTTCGCTATAATCAAGAGGTTTGTTTATTTTTGCAAGCAAGATGTCAGATTTAAAATACAACCAAAGAGGTGTATCCGCTGGTAAAGAGGATGTGCACAATGCGATTAAAAACATTGATAAAGGATTGTTCCCAAAAGCTTTCTGTAAGATTATCCCTGATATATTAGGTTCCGATGAGGAATGGTGTAATATCATGCATGCAGATGGTGCGGGTACAAAATCATCTTTAGCCTATGTTTACTGGAAAGAGACTGGCGATGCGTCGGTTTGGCGTGGAATAGCGCAGGATGCTATCATCATGAATGTGGATGATCTACTTTGTGTTGGTGCAATCGACAACATCTTATTATCTTCTACGATTGGCCGTAACAAGAACCTGATTCCGGGTGAAGTTATCGCAGAAATTATCAACGGAACTGAAGAAATCCTTGCGGAGCTTCGCGAGTTAGGTATGGGTATCTACTCTACTGGCGGCGAAACTGCTGATGTAGGCGATCTAGTAAGAACTATTATCGTAGACAGTACAGTTACTTGTCGTATGAAACGCGAAGACGTTATCTCCAACCACCGTATTCAGGCTGGAAATGTGATCGTTGGTTTAGCTTCTTACGGACAGGCAACTTATGAAAAAGAATACAATGGCGGAATGGGATCCAACGGATTGACATCTGCACGCCATGATGTATTTAGCAAATATATCGCTGAGAAATATCCGGAGAGCTTCGACCCTGCGGTGCCATACGATTTGGTATTCGCTGGCGGAAAGGCATTAACGGATAAGATTAAAGTAGAAACTGGCGAGGAGATTACAGCAGGTAAGCTTGTTTTATCGGCAACTCGTACCTATGCACCAGTGATTAAACAGATCTTGGATAAATACCGTTCGCAAATTGATGGTATGGTTCACTGTTCTGGCGGTGCACAGACGAAGGTATTACATTTCGTGGATGCTGTTCACGTAATCAAAGATAACTTGTTCCCGATTCCAGCATTATTCGAGTTAATTCAAAAAGAATCGAATACAGATTGGCAAGAAATGTACAAGGT
This sequence comes from Sphingobacterium sp. UBA6645, assembly GCF_002455685.1. NCBI lineage: Bacteria > Pseudomonadati > Bacteroidota > Sphingobacteriia > Sphingobacteriales > Sphingobacteriaceae > Sphingobacterium > Sphingobacterium sp. UBA6645. The sequence continues at coordinate 131,296 of NZ_DKLH01000084.1, read as the reverse complement.
ATTCAATATGGGACACCGTATGGAACTTTATGTTCCTGAGGAGATCGCTGCCAATATTATCGCTATATCGGAATCTTTCGGCATCCCGGCACAAATCATCGGTCGTGTAGAGGCGGCAGATACTAAGAAAGTAACTATTCGCTCTCCGTACGGAGAATTTATTTACGAATAAATTTGACGTGGACGGCAAGAAAATTATAGGTAGAACAGAAATCATCGATTTGCCCGAATTGGGACTCTATGATATTGACGCTAAAATAGATACTGGCGCCGAGACTTCTGTTCTACACTGTGAACAAATGGAAGTGGTCAACAAAAAAGGGCATCTCTACGTGATCGGTCATATTCGTCCGAACCTCGATAGTGATAAGGTTTTGAAGTTGACTTTCCCTGTCCATCGTGAAAGAACAATTAAGAGTTCTTTTGGGCAGTCGGAAATCCGTTATATATTCCTAACAAAAATCCGGATGTTCAATGAGCTGTACGATATTAAACTCTCCTTTCGCGACAGATCAGCAATGTCCTACCCCATGCTTTTAGGGCGTAATTTTATCACTCGAAAATTTTTAGTGGATGTGGCTAAAAAAAATCTAGCCTCCAATTTGATATAAAATATAAAAGCCCATTTATCTGTTAAAGAACTAAGAAAGTGAAGATAGCTGTATTATCGACAAACAAGTCAATTTATTCGACCAAGCGTTTGGTTGAAGCTGCCGTTGCTCGCGGACATGAATGTGTGGTCATGGACCACAGTAAATGTTATGTCGGCATCCAACAAGGCAAACCATCCATACATTATAAGGGCCAAGATATTGGTGAAATCGATGCCATTGTTCCTCGTATCGGTTCGTCCGTTACGTTTTACGGATCGGCAATCGTTCGCCAATTTGAAGTAATGGGTGTAATTTCTGCCAACCCGAGTCAGGCTATCACGCGTTCGCGCGATAAACTGCGTTGTATGCAGATCCTTTCGGGCGCAGGCTTAGGTCTACCGATTACAGGTTTTGCTAGAACGGCATCTGATGTTGACGACTTAATCAATATGGTAGGTGGTGCACCGCTAGTTATTAAATTATTGGAAGGAACGCAAGGAATCGGTGTGGTACTGGCCGAGACTAAGAAAGCGGCTTCTTCGGTAATCGAGGCTTTCTATGGCTTAGGAAACAACATCCTGATTCAAGAATATATTAAAGAAGCAAAAGGAACGGATATCCGTGCTTTTGTTGTGGATGGCAAAGTAGTCGGCGCCATGAAGCGCACTGCGAAGGAAGGCGAATTCCGCTCGAACCTGCACCGTGGCGGTACTGCCGAAGTCATCAAATTAACGCGTAAAGAAAAGGAAACTGCCATCGCTGCAGCACGTGCAATGGGACTCACTGTTGCAGGTGTGGATATGCTGCCTTCCTCCCGTGGTCCATTGATTTTGGAGGTCAACTCTTCACCTGGTTTAGAAGGTATAGAGCAAGCTACAGGCAAGGATATCGCCAGCGAAATTATCAAATATATCGAAAGGCAATATGAAGCTAAACAACTCGCTAAGCCCGCAACGATAAGAACAAAGATTAAGAAACAGAGTAATCTTTAGATTAGATGTCAGATTTTAGACATTAGATATAAGAGCGTAGCGCCTAGTTTTTCTAGGCGCTATTTTTATGGATTGTCTTGAACCAGGAAAGGAAGGATGTAAGGATTAGCAGGATCATGGTCATCCTTTTATCCTTCCTTTCCTGATTCAAAGACAATACATTCTTCCTTTCATGCTCCAAAGACAACCTTTCTTTTCTATTTCAACGCTTGGCTTACTTCAATCGGTAAATCTGATTCCAAAATTGAAGCTCCGTCGGCAAACACCGCTCTAAACTTCGCTGCGCGTTCTTCTTTGGTCGGAAGTTTATCGTAAGTCGGTGCCGATGAAATCATGCACATCACGCCTTTTTCGTGAAAGAATTTGTACATGCCTTGGTTCGCTGCTTTTATCTCCGGACCAATATAAACGATCATCCGATTAAATGGCAGCCCGGATTGAACGAATTTCTCTAAATCCTGTTGTGTTTTGATATGCATTGAGAGATACTGCTTTGGGTTCTTCTCCAAGTAGAATTTTGCTTGCTCAACGTTGTGCACAGTTACCCATACCCAAGCATAGGCGTCATGCTTTTTGATGATTTCAGCTGTCATCTCCATCGGAAGATCTTTCTTATCCAGATTTAGGATGGTCTTTCCTTTCGCCCAGGCAATCATCTCGTCTAATGTATTGATCTTGTATTTTGTTGCTTGCCCTTGCTTATCTTTCAGCTTCAATTTTTTCAAGTCTGCCCATGTGTAGTCGATTACCTTTCCAGACCCCGTCGTTGTGCGGTCTAGTGTGGCGTCATGTACCATCACTGGAATACTATCTTTAGTCAAGCGAGGGTCAACCTCAAAGATGGCCAGCGTATGCTTCAGAACTTCTTCCATGGAAGGGATTGCGTTCTCTGGCATATGATTCTCAATCGTTCCTCTATGTCCGGAGATCACTTTCTTGCCCGGAGCATATTCGAAGTAAGCGTACATCTCATCTACGGTCTTGAAGTTTAGCTTATGTAGCTTTTGGGCTGAGGCTTGAAGCGATAGCATCAATATAGCGCCTGCAAAAAATAGTTTTTTCATTAGGATTTTTTGTATGCGAAATTAAGCATTCAGCTTTAACAAATTAAAACCTTTATGTTTATCCAATGTTATCAGCGTAAGTGCAGAATTCTCTTGAACAATCTTTCTATAGTTCTTTAAAGGCATACCAAGTTGGCTCGACATAAATAAACGGTTGACGCCATTGTGTCCAACAACCAAGATAGTTTTGCCATCATACTTTTCCATCAGCTCATTATAGAAACTATTTAAGCGTTCAATAACTTGCTTAGCTGTTTCTCCTGTACGACCTGCTGCATGTTCTTCGGGATTGGAAAGCCAATTGTCCCAAGACTCTGGGTCTTCAGCAATAAATTCGTCCGAACGCTTCCCTTCCCAATTACCGAAGTCTACTTCGATAAGGCGTTCGTCGGCAACCACGCGTGCTTCTTCGCCGGAAGCGATAGCTGCTGTATTCTTAGCGCGCTTTAACGGAGATGAAAAGATATGGTCGAAGCTAAATTCTTTCAACAGCTCGTTCATACGATTGGCCTGCTGAAGTCCTTTTTCCGTAAGTTCTATATCCGTTCTTCCGCAGTATTTATTTCCGTCGGCATTGTATGCTGTCTCACCGTGACGTAATAGGCAAATAGTAATCATCTATAAATAATTTAAATCGCTAAGTTTCTGTTTAAATGCTTGATACTGCTCTTCATAAGCTGCTTGCAAAGTTGTATCGGGCTGTACTACTTTCTCAATTTGAGTCATGGCAGAAGCCGCTTCGATTAAGGAAGTGTAATAGGTATTCGATGCTGCCATGATAGCTGCCCCGAATGCACCGCTTGCTTCTTTGCACTTGAATATCGGCACATTCATCACCGAGGCTCTAATCTTTAACCATACATCGGAGTTACTGCCTCCACCGGCCGAATAAACCGCCTCTACCTTTTCTCCAGAGAGATCTTCGATAATCTCATAAGCTAGGCGCTCGATAAAAGCGACCCCCTCTAATCCAGAGGTAAAGAGTGCTGCTCTGCTCGCGTTTTCAGGGAAGAAAGCTCTTGCTTGAGGCGCCATAATAGGATATCTTTCCCCCTCTTGTTTTAAAGGCCAGGCAAGAAGTCCGGTAGGGATTAGTTTTTCAGCTTCGTCGTTTAATTCTTGCAGATTTTCTGCGAAATCCAAGGATATCCAATCAGCGCCGGTATTGCTGGCCCCTCCTGGCATCCAATATCCTTCCGGGTGACGATGACTATATAGTCTTCCTAACGGATCGACCACGTTAGTCTTCGTTACGCCCTTGATTACCAATGTGGTTCCTATGGTCGTATTCCATGTCCCTGGCCTTACAGCGCCGGATGCCATTTGTGTAGCACATCCATCCGTCATCCCAACCACAACATCAATCCGCGGAATTCCCCAAGTAGCTGCTAAGTCAGCATCCAGTTTACCAACGACGGTTCCTGAAGGGACTACTTCCTGAAGCCAGCTCGGCTTTAAGCCGATCTCTTGGGTAACAAATGCGGGCCATTCCAACTTTTCAAGGTCATAGGCTGATTTTAATACATTGGTATAATCGGTCGTATGGTAATTGCCGCTAAACTTGCCAACTATATAATCAGAGGCATGGACCCAAAGGCTTATTTGCTCAGCCTTCTCAGGATATGTTTCAATAAACCAAAGCATCTTAGAGATACCCGATGAAGCATTAAAACCGGTATAGCCATCCTTCACATATTTGCTGGCGATTTCCTTGCATCGCTTACCCTGCTCTACTGAACGCGGATCGCTGTACATGATTGCATCATGCAATGGCTTTAAGTCCTTATCTAGTGGTATTACTGTCCCTGAAGTCGAAGTAACAGACAGCGCAAGGATATCGGATTTATTAATATGCCCAGGTAATGCACTGATCAGATCAGCCATCATTTCCTGGCAATCTTGCCACCATAGATCTGGAGATTGCTCCTCTCTGAATCTGTCGTCTAAATTGAACTTGCGCGCATCAGAAGCAATCAGCTTTCCCTGTTGATCTACCAATATAATTCTTGCTCCCTGCGTTCCGACGTCTACTCCGAAGAAATATTTGTCCATCTATGCTCCTACTTGTTTAAAGGTTTTACGCGCATTTTTCCACTCCAAATACAATTGCTCGAATTCTTCATGGTCTTGCGGATGGATTTCTTCTAACAGCTCAGGGCTGATGTTCGGAACATGCAACGCGTCATTACATACGAACACTCCTCCGAGCACAGAAGCCTGGCGGAATGTGTCGCGTATTTTGATGCTCTTGCCAAAGAGATTGGCGATAAACTGACGTAGCTTACGGCTTTCTACTCCGCCGCCACATGCCCAGATATAGGATTCGTTATGCGGCGAAACAGCGCATAAGAACTTGTAGTTTTCGTAGATACTGCATGCAATATCCCAAAGAATAGCGAATACAAAACTGCCACGCGTTAATTGATGTGATACCGGTGCATTGAAGATAAAGCCTCCTTTGGTCAAAGGCTCTTCCTCATCGGCAATCAGTGATCCTAACGAGGCAACACATTGCGAGTAGGTTGCATCCTCTAATTCACGTTCAATAACATCATAACCTTCATTTGGATAGAAGATTTCTTTCAAGCGCTGATAGTTCAACCCAGTTACACCGGCGTTCGCTTCGAGGATGAAGTTATGCTCGTCGATGTGACGGCTTGTCCAAGTCCGTTGATCCGCATCTTTCTCATAGGTATCTACAATCTTGATGATTGGTGTCGTCGTCCCTGATACAATGACTACGTCGTTTGCAGACGGATCCATACTGCGAATTGCCAATTGCGTATCTCCTCCCCCGACAACTACTGCTGCCTCCGCGCTAATGCTTAAGGTATTTGCCACCTCTGGAAGGATAGTTCCAAGAACAGAGGTAGCATTTTTCAATTGTGGCAATATGTTCGCTGGAAGATGAAACAAATCCAGCAAGATGTTACTCCATTGTTTTTTCTCTACATCGTAAAGCAAAGTTTCTGATGCTTGAGAATGCTCGTAGCACGTAACGCCAGAAAACTTATATTGAATCCAGTCGCTAATGCTCATCACACAAGCTATTTTGTCGAATAGATCCGGATAGACTTCCCTTACACCAACTAATTTAAAAGCGGAGAAGAGCGACGTCGGATAACGTCCTGATAGGTTGTAAACCGTGTCTTTATCGGTGAGGTCTTTTTCCCATTTACGTCCTCTATGATCGATATTTGGCATTCCCAGAAGAGAATTTCCCTCAGCGTCAATAACAACAATTCCTTCACGTTGGCTAGTTGCTGTAATGGCATTAATCTTAACCTCGCCTACCTCAGTCAGTGCATCTTGAGCAAGATACAAGATCTGGTCCCAAAGCTCATTTGGATTAAAGAAAATGGATTCCTCGTAGTTCGTATCGGACTCGTAATGAACATTCTCGCGCTTGATACTCAAGATCTCCCCGGTAGGAGTTGCTACTCCAACACGAGCATTACCCGTACCAATATCTACTATTAAATAGGCTTCTTTTTGTGCCATGATTATTGAATCGTTGTTTTATCTAAAACTGCTTTGTTAACCAGTTGTTTTATCGACTTGTTGCCGTTGATGAAGAACTCACGCAGGTTATTGTTCATAATAAATGCGTGGTGATCTTCCACCTCGTGTGTAGCTCCCGCGATATGTGGCGTTGCCAACACGTTTTTGTTCAAGATCATCTTATAGTCGATCTCATCAGGTGGTTCATTGTAGAATACATCCAACACAGCTCCTCTGATTTTACCATTCTCGATGATGTCCAGTAAATCTTCGCGATTAACAACTGTAGCACGTGCGGTATTAACGAAGATAGCATCCGATTTCATCAATGAAAAGTATTTCTTGTCGATCATACCTTTGGTCTCATTAGTCACCGGCAAGTGGATACCAATAACATCACACGCTGCAAATAACTCATCCAATTCAACCTTTTTGAATTCGGTATTTTCATCGGTATAATATGGATCAAAGTAATAGATTTCACATGGGAAATTGACAAGCATACGAGCAATGTGCTGTCCTACTGCTCCGAAGCCTACCATACCAACGCGCTTACCAGCCAATTCATTGCCCTTAAACTGCAAGTATGATGTATGGGCTCCTTCGCCCCAGTTCTTTCCTTCTAACCAGTTGATTCCTGGGATGGTATTGCGCATCAAGGTGATTACATTAGCAATAAACATCTCGGCAACCGCTTGCGCATTTCTCGCCGGCGTGTTAAATACGGGGATGCCCAATTCTGTAGCAACTGCTAAATCAATATTGGACGGTGTACCACGGCAAATTCCAACGAATTTCAATTCCGGATTCGCACGCAGAACGTCAGCAGTAATCTCATCGTGCTCCGAGATCAAGGCATCAACTCCCGTTTCCTGAATCAATGCATTTAACTCTTCAGGATTATATGCGCGTCCATGAGGTTTCCATGAACGGTAAACAATTTCATCAAAAAGGCCTTCCAACTCTTTCAAAGCTTTCTCATTCTCGTAAGGCGCTGTAAGTAATACTTTCATAATTATTCTATACTATGCTAAACTATTTGTTGTTAATTGTGTGATTCTACTCCTTTTGGAATGGTGATAAACTTGGTTAACACGGCGCTGACTAAATAAAGTCCTGCCAATACCCAGATTACCCCCGCACTTCCAATGGTGCTGATTAATAAACCTACGATTGCTGGTCCGACAAATACCGGTAGTCCTGCTCCTAGGTTGAGGATAGCCATTGCAGCTCCTTTATCTTCTTTGACAAGCGAAGGAACAAGTGCTGATAATGGAACATATCCCGCAAGCAATGCCCCCCAGGCTATACCAGCGGCCATTACTGCCCAATAACTGCCGCCAAACCAAACTGGCGAATAATAAAACAATACGGTCGTGATTGCGCATCCGACGCCACCAAACCACATGATCGTATTCTGCCATCCTAAACGGTCTCCCACAAATCCGAAGATTAGATTGAAGATGATGTTACTGGTAAAGATGGTTCCCCAGATCTGCAACCATTCTTTCGTGTCGAAGCCGTGTTCGGCCATATACATCGGAAGGAAAACTGGAAATGCGAACTGTGCCGTCGTGTTGATGACACGCACTATTCCGCCGATCAATACCTTTGGTTCTTTCTTAACGATCGTTAATCCGTTGCTCAGTTCTTGCATCTTGGAACCTTTGGAGGCTTTCGTTTCGAACTTATCACGGTTTAAAACCAATGCAAAGAACGCCCCTACCAATACCCATAAAATTGAGCTCCACAAGGTATTTTCATATCCCCAGCGTTCCAGTGCCCAGCTAGAATAATAGGCTCCCAGTACGTTTAATCCTCCTGTAAATACAAACCAAAACCATCCCACTGCTCTACCTAGGATATCTTGCGGGGCTTTATACGTTATCCAAACCATGAAGGAATACGCGAATAAAGGATATCCAAAACCTCTTATGGCATAGAAAAACAACATGGATGTGTAATCCAATTTCGCCATTCCCATACCCACAAAACCGATGGTTCCGATGATGTAGAGAAGAAGTCCCATCGCCATAGCTTTTCTAGGTCCGTAGCTTTCTGCTAATACCCCCGAAAACCAGGAAGATATTGCGATTGTAATTCCATATACGGTAAACAGTAAAGAGGATTGTTCGATGGACATGCCATGTTCAATCAGATAAGGGCTCAGCCATCCCTGCTCTACGCCGTCCCCCATCATAAAAATCAGAATACCTAAGTACCCCCATTTTAAATTGCTAGGAATCCCTAGCCTGTTCATTAAATTGTCTTGTGCCATTGGGTTTAGTGTTGTAATTGGTTGATGTAAATATGCTATCTAAAATAAATAAAAATTAACAAAATAAAATATTTTAAAAGTCATTAGACCCAAAAAAAAGGAAAAGAGAGCTATTAAGGACGCTTTTCCGTTTATTCAATTCAAGTAGTTTACAAAATAAAAGCTACTCATTCAGGTTCTACATCAACCTCGACTCAGGATTAGATATAATTAATGTCTGCTGACAAAAACCAATGGTCACTAGGCACGATATTCTTCCAGCGATCTTTTATGATAACCGACTTTGAAGCATTCAACGGACCTTTAATGAAGATGAAATCAATCTTCTTTGCTTTCGCATTTCGTTCTGCATCATCCGGACGGAACGCATTCGTAGTGCCTTCCGGCTTTGCATCGCCGTTGCTCAATACATAGCTATCTTTCCAACCAGCATTAATGATCTCCGGATACAAGCCCGCGCCATATCCATTGTTGAAATCTCCGGTAATAATCTGCGGAAAATCGTCTTGATATTGCGCTGCCTCCTCAAGTACCAGTTTAATCTGAGCAAGCTTTGCTTCATTACTTACGTGATCCAGATGCAAGTTGATCAGTCGGATTTCTTTGTTCGTCTTTTTATCGAGCAGTCGAACCCAACTGCAGTTTCTCGCTCTGGCGCTTCCCCAGGAGATACTTCCTGCGATTAGTGGAGTTTCGGACAACCAATAGCCCCCCGCCGTGATCAATTCAAAGCGCTTCTTTGAAAAAAGAATAGGATTCTTCGCAATTCCATGATAGCCTTCTTTGAACTTATCCATCTCCGGGCCATCAAATCCAAAAGCAAAGTAGTCTTTCAGTTCATTCTTTAAGTCCAAGAACTGATTTCTAAGAACTTCCTGAAAGCCAATCAAGTCGGCTTGCTGCTTCTTGATTACCTGGATACAGGCTTCACGTCGATGTTGCCAGCCCTGCCCTTTCGCATTATCTTCCGGAAGATCCACACGGATATTACATGAAAGAACCCGGAAGCCAGTATCTGCTTTTCGCGAATCCAAAGCAAGAGCTTGTTTCGTGTCAAGAAAAGGCAGACCCGCTAAAAGGCCCGCCTGTTTTATAAAGTTTCTCCTTGAAGAGTTATTAAAATCATTCATAGGATTTTGTGTTTGTTATGCGTTAGCTGCAGTTTCTTCGCCCAAGTAAGCACCTGAGTTGATAAGTTCTGCGCGTAATTCTGCCACATCTACTGCCGACGGTGATACACCCTTACGAACAGCTAATTTCGCTGCGCGACCTGCCGCCTCACCCATGGCCATACATGGTGCCATTACGCGAATTGCAGACATTGCCTCATGTGTTGTCGAAATCGAACGACCAGCAACTAATAAGTTCTTCACTTTTTGCGGAACCAATGATCTGTATGGAATATCGTAGCTATCCCCACACCATGTCAATGTACATCCGCCACCTTCTGGATGGTGAATATCTAATGGGTAACTCGCTACAGCTACCGCATCATCAAATCTACGGCAACCTAAGATATCATCTGCTGTCATCACGTAGTTTCCTACGATACGGCGGGTTTCACGAATACCTAAGAAAGGCGCCATTTTAGTGAAATGCGAATTCTCAAATCCAGGAACATATTCTTGCAAATAGCGTTGGATCTCTTCCACCTGCTTACGTCCCTCAATTTCACCGAAGGTTAAGCTTTCCGGATTTGTACCATCTACACCGTTGATACGCGACATATTGACCCATACTTCGCCTTCGCGCAAACCTGTAATTAGGATCGTACGCTCAACTGGTAAGTGGTATCCTGCCTGACGGGCTTTCTCCATCACACTGCGAAGACCTACGACGATGAATTGGTGATTCTGTCCGAAGTATTCTGCAGGAATGAAATCCGTTAAGTAGGTTCTAGGTTCTTCGGCAATAGACATACGCAACTTGTCGGTATCCACATTAGCCATACAGAACATCAAGGTTGGTGGCTGTGCGCCTCCAACTTCATTTCCTTGCTCGCACTCTACCCCTGCTTTATAAGCAACATCCGCATCACCGGTACAGTCAATAACGGTTTTAGCCAATATTACTTCTCTTCCTGATTTGCTCTCGATGATTACACCTTTAAGCTCATCACCTTCCATCACTACTCCAGCAGAGAATACATATAGCAATACTTTAACACCAGCTTCCTCTAATACCTTCAAACCAACATTCTTTACAGCTTCTGGTTCAACTAAGGTTAAACTCATATGTAAAGGACATGGGCGGTGCTCCGAAGCAGCATCAACCTCTTTCAATCTGTCGATAAACTTCTGTGGCAGACCCTTAATAATCTGATTTCCTTTTTGACCAAGGAAGCCAAGAATAGGCAAGCCAATCGTCATATTACCCCCCACAAAACTACGGTTATCGATCAATGCAACCTTCAAACCATCAGATGCTGCCGCTTGCGCTGCAATAATACCTGCAGGTCCGCCGCCAACAACCAATACATCCACATCCATACGAACCGGCGTCTCTCTCGCGGGCTCAAGAATAGTCTTTACTTCTCCCATGTCGAATTATTATAATATTTTAAATCTTTTAATTACGCTTCTATAACTGCTTGATTCTCGTCCGGCTTCTCTTTCTTAACCATAGTCCACAAAATCAAAACAGCAATCGGATGCATAAAGGCCATTGCAATAAAGATGGTTCCTGCACCCAATGAACCCATCATTTGACCCACAAAATAGTTGAACAACACTGCGCCTAATGCGCCAAATCCACCTGCAATACCCAATACCGAAGCCACGTTCTTCACCGGGAAAGCCTCCGCGATCACAACACTGATAGTAAACAACCAGCTTAAACATGCTACTGCTACCAATGCAAAGATAAAGATCGTCAGGTAGGGACTCGTTACATAGGTCGTTAGACAACACAAGGGCGCCAATATGGCAATACTGCTCAACATGATCTTACGGGCAAGCAAAGGCTCTTTACCATTTCTAACCATCTTATCAGACCATGCTGAAGTACCAATCGCGCCGATATCTGCTACTAAGAACGGTATCCAGCCGAACATTCCAATCTGTGCCAATGTCAATCCGCTCTCCTCCTGCAAATAGCCCGGCAACCAGAATAGACAGAAATACCATACCGGATCGCTGACAAAGCGAATAAGCAAAATACCCCATAAGGTCTTTCTGCTCCACAGCTGTCCCCAAGTGAAAGCTGTTTCTTCTTTCTGATCAGCTTGCTCACCTGTAGCCTCCGCTCTGATCTCTGCAGGTGGCTCCGTATAGATTAAAAACCAAAGCAGCGCAATGATCAATCCCACTACCCCTGCAACGATAAAAACCGTATGAAAATTATATCGCATGGCTAACCATGCCACCAACGGCGGAGCAATGATTGCCCCAATAGAACTACCTGCCACGCATAAACTATTTGCCGTAGCGCGAAGCTTTCCAGAAAACCAAACCGTCACTACCTTAAGCTGTGCTGGAAAGTTAGTTGGCTCTGCCGCTCCTAACATTCCTCTAAAAAATAAGAAAGAGCCGAAAGTCCGTGAGAAGCCACCGCCCAAACAAGCAATCGACCAGCCCAGAATACCACCAAGCATTACCTTGCGCTCGCCAAACTTATCAACCAACCATCCGGATACCGGATACATCAGCGCGTAGAATACCGTAAAGACATTCAACACCAACGCATAACCATCATCTCCTAAATCGAACTCCTCTTTCAGCATCGGTTTCAATATCGAAACTATCTGACGATCATAGTAGTTAAAAACGATTGCCAGAAAAATGACGAATATAATGAACCAACGACGTTTATGAGCTGGAATCGGCAGTATAAATTTTGACATAAGGTGTTTTGGTTATTGCTGAATCTAAATCTAACAAGTCAAATGTAGAAAAAAAGATTAGAAATAAAACATTTTTAAATAAAAAAAAAGAAAGCCACAAATAGGAAAAGTCGTTTATATTTGTTAAACTTATTAACTGACACAATGAATTATGAGGAATATAACAGATAGACACGAATTCATTCTAAAGAGCTTAAAAGAAAAAGGAAAGATTACGATTGACTGGCTATGTGAAACAATGAAAGTTTCCAGCGTAACTATCCGAAAAGACCTAAAGCTTTTAGAAGACAAAAACTTGTTGTTCCGCATTAAGGGAGGTGCCTCCAGCAGTAACCCTTATGCAATTGACCGTCCTATATTAATCAAAGAAACTATTAATAGTGACGAAAAACAACGCATCGCAATTGCCGCTTTACGACTGATTAAAAACAACGACTCCATTATGATTGGATCTGGCACTACGGTCTTCGCATTAGCAAAGAACCTAGAGTCCACTCAGGGATTAACTGTGATTACACCAGCTTTAAAAGTAGGCTTAGAACTTAGCGGAAAGCCAAATATCGAGGTTTTACAGCTCGGTGGACTTATCCGTTCCAATAGCTCATCCGTTGCTGGACACTATGCGACACGGATATTGGAAGACATCAGTTGCGGCATCCTATTCTTAGGTGCAGATGGTATCGACCTGGAATTCGGGATCTCCATTTCCAATCTTCCCGAAGCTACCCTAAACCAAAAGATGTTACAAACATCGCAAAAGGTAGCCATACTAGCAGACAGCTCAAAGTTCGGAAAGAGAGGTCTTGGTAAGATCTGCGAACTCATCGACGTAGACTACATCATTACTGACCCAAAAGTATCGCCCGATACGGTCAAAGCTATTGAAGAATTAGGCATAAAAATGATTCTTGCCTAAGACATCTACCCTCATTTTATTCATCTACCTCAAAAAAAGATTTTTAAACGCTTGTGTTTAAAAATCTTTTTTTTAATTTCGAAACATTGTTTAAAAAACAATAACCAATACCAATTTGTGGTAAAACCCATGTTATATGTTATATTATCTTACAATTTAATAAGAATACAATATAGCCTTAACATAATGTTAATATTATAAATCTAGTTTCGAAACATTATTTAAGAAATAAAAACACACTCCGTAAGGAACACATTACTTATTACATTTTTACCTTCTATCATTAACAAACATCTAAATGAAAAAACAATTACAACTCATTTTAATGCTGTTAATAATGCCATTGGGAATGGTATTAGCTCAACAGCCATTACAGATAATGGGGAAAGTGACCGACACAGAAGGGGAACCTGTGCAAGGTGTCTCTATCAGCATCAAAGGTCGACTTAACGCCATTACCGCAACAGATGACGCTGGAGCTTACTCCTTACAAGCTGAAAACAGCGATGTCCTAATCTTTAAAGGTATCGGTTTTAAAACCGTAGAAAGAACTGTATCCGGACAATCGACGATCAACGTTACGTTAGAGAACGATCTAACCAACTTAGATGAAGTAGTCGTTGTTGGATATGGTACACAAAAGAAAACTAATCTTACAGGTGCAGTGTCAACAATCAGCGCATCTCAATTAGAGAATCGTCCTGCTGTATCTGCCTCTACTGCTTTACAAGGTCTAGCACCTGGGGTAACCGTGACCTCACAAACAGGAGCACCAGGGGGCGACCAAGCTTCGATCCGTATCCGCGGTGTTAACTCCTTCTCATCTGCAAGTGAGCCGTTAGTAATCATCGACGGTGTGGCGGGCGATTTAAACTCCATCGATGCGAACTTAATCGAGTCAATGTCGGTATTGAAAGATGCTGCATCAGCGGCTATCTATGGTTCTCGCGCTGCAAACGGTGTTATCTTGGTAACTACAAAGCGTGCGAAAGATGCGTTCAACTTAACTTATAAAGGCTACACAGGTTGGCAAGACGCGACCTTTATCCCGGAAGTGACAGACGGTCGCACATTTATGCGTGTATTCAATGAAGCAAGTATCAATGATGGTGGTAAAGAAATATACACACAACAAAACTTCGACGAATTCGATCAATTATATGCCGAGAACCCGGACAATTACGATTGGCAGAAAGCGATCTTAAGTGGCTCAGGATTCACACAGAACCATTTTGCATCCTTATCTACCGGTTCAGGTATTATCCGCGTTAATCCATCTTTAAGTTATGTTAAACAAGATGGTTTGATCAAGAATACAAACTACCAACGTTATACTTTCAGAAATAACATGGATATCAACCCGAACGATAAATTAAATATCAAGGTTGACTTATCGGTTATGAACGGCGACCGCTTACAGATTGCCAATGAAGGAACCATCTGGAATTACCTAGGTCGTATGCCTACGAATATTCCAATCCGTTATGGCGACAAATGGTCTGAAGGATGGGTTAAGAACAACCCTGTAGGCTTTATCGAAGATGGTGGAAACAGAAAAGTAAATAACATCGAGTTAATCGGTAATCTATCCCTAAACTACAAGCCAGTTAACTGGTTATCCATTACTGGTTTAGTTGCTCCTCGCTATCGCACGAGAAATATTCACAACTTCTCTAAAGCGTTGATGACTTATTACTCGGGCGGAGCAGAAGCAGGTGCAGCAGCAGAGTCAACAGAATTAACAGAATCTGCTTACCGTTATTTCTACGGAAACTACCAATTCCACGCTACAGCGGCAAAAACTTTCAACGACCATAGCTTAAGCTTAATGGTGGGTACTTCACGTGAAACTTACGACGAAAAATACCTAATGGGCTTCCGTCGTGACTATACTTACGATACTTACGAAGTATTAAATGCGGGTGCTGATACCGAAACAAAACGCAATGATGGTACACAAGACCAGTGGTTATTAGTTTCGGCTTTCTCACGTTTCAACTATGCGTTCAAAGACCGTTACTTATTCGAAGCTAACTTACGCTACGATGGTACTTCACGCTTCCTAGGCAGTAATCGTTGGGCAACATTTCCTTCATTCTCTGCAGGATGGCGAGTAGAGCAAGAACCATTTATGGAAAACTTGCGCTCTAAGATCAATCAATTAAAAATCAGAGCATCTTGGGGTATCCTTGGAAACCAGAATATCGGTAGCACTTACCAACCATTCTCGGAAAACTTAGCCTTAGGCGGTATCTCAATGGGTGGCGCCATCAGCCAACTGGTAACTTTAAATACGCTTGCTAACCCTGACCTTCGTTGGGAAGAAACAACAGCAACAGGCGTAGGTTTAGACGCGACTTTATTCGACAAATTCAGCTTTACATTCGACTGGTACAAAAAGCACACGAATGGTATCTTAATGACTCTCCCAATCTCGGCATTATACGGATTGAACGAGCCATACCAAAATGCGGCGAAAGTAGAAAACTTAGGCTGGGAAGTTGGTGGTCGTTATGACAACCAATGGAATGACTTCAAATTCGGATTAGGTTTCAACTTCTCGGATGTACGAAACAAGATTCTTGACATGAGAAGCAGACCGGTAGGAACATTGCTTCGCCAACAACAAGGCTACGCGATCAACTCGATCTATGGCTATGTTTCTGATGGCTACTACCAATCACAAGAGGAGATTGACAACGGCCCGACGCAATTCGGAACTTTGAAACCTGGAGATATCCGTTTCAAAGATATCGCTGGCGCATTTGATGCGGACGGCAATGCAATCCCTGATGGAAAAATCACGGATGCGGACAAACAGATTATCGGTAATACGATTCCTCGTTACACTTACGGTGTAAACTTAGATTTAGGCTATAAAGGATTCAAATTTAGCGCATTCTTACAAGGCGTTGCGAAAGTTGACGGCTACTTAGATTCACACTACGTAATCCCGGCAGTAAACTCATCAGCAATCAAACCTTGGCAATTGGATTACTGGACAGAAGACAACAGAAATGCTTCCCTTCCGCGCTTATCCGTTACCTCAACAAACAACACACAAAACTCTGATTTCTGGTTGAAATCAGCATCATACTTACGTCTTAAGAACATCCATTTAGGATACCAATTCCCGAACGAATGGTTCCAAAACGCGAAGATCGGAGGAATCTACATCTACGCAAATGGACAGAACTTATTCACCAAAACCAACTTCTACGAAGGCTACGACCCAGAGATCAATTACAATGCGGGCGCAGCACAAAACGTATCGCTAGGCGGTGGTAACTACTACCCACAAGTTAAAGTGTACACATTTGGTTTAGACATTAAATTTTAAGACATCATGATTAAGCATACAAAAAGAATATTAGGAATTAGCATGTTATGCGCAGCATTGATGACATCATGCGAATTGGATCGTTTGAACCTGAACGGTCCGTCCACAGAAAATTTCCCGTTAGACGCTAAAGAAGCCGAACTTGGATTATTAGGAGCATATAAAGCTTTGACATTATTAGACGCGTCTAGCACGCCGATCTGGCACGTTATGGACAATATCACCGATATCGGCTATGCACGTCCGGGAAACAATTATACATCCCCTATTACGAGTTCGATTACTACAGATAACGCATTAGCGACAAAACCATGGTCAGCACATTACAAGACTATCGCTCGCGTGCACTTGGTATTAGATAACCTAGAGCCCTTGAAAGCTACAATGGGCGAAGAGCAGTATAACAAAATCAATGCTGAACTACGTTTTATCCGTGCTTACTGTTATTCTCAATTAGTTGAGCTTTATGGCGATGTCGCTTTATTGACGAAAGCGTTAAAGCTGAACGATGAGCTGCCGGGAAGAACCGACAAACAACAAGTCGTAGACTTCATCATCAACGAATTGGCGCAGACTGCAGAACACCTACCGGTTTCACAAAAAACATCAGGCAATGTTCGCGCTTCGCGTGTTGCAGCTTACATGTTGCAAGCCCGCGTAGCATTAAACTTTCAAAGATATGATGTCGCGGCAGAGGCCTCGAAAAAAGCACTTGATCTAGCGAAAGGTCAGCACGCGCTAACGCCATTTGACGCAACCATAGCCTATGTTGGTAAAGGACATGCGGACGGCGAACCGCAATCGGCAAACATCTTCGGACACGCTGGATATGCAGAAAGTAAAGAATGGATCTGGGTGGCAGAATACAACAAAGCCATCAATGCCAATACGCATAACCAGACTTACTACATGGCGTCACGCCTGGGTAAAGGAGTATGTTACTGGGGACCAACACAAAACTTCATCGACTCATTTCAGGACATCGAAGGAAAATACATCACCGAGTCGACCATCTACAACGAGGCGAAGCCATTCGAAAATCGCGACCCTCGCTTAGATATGTACACCGCACGCCCGGGATCACGTTACTTCGGCTTCCAGTTCGAACCGAATGCGAAGTTCTCCAAAGTCAACAACTACTGGCCGGTGATCAATGGAACAGGTACAAAACCTTCATCGCAGAACAATACCGATGCAACAAATGCTTACCGTTCGTTCTCCGGATATTTATGGAGAAAACATACCGATTTAAGCGAATATGCAACTACCTCCGTATCGGGAGAATCCGATCTTAATGTAGGTATCTTCCGTTACGCTGAATTACTATTGATCTACGCAGAAGCAAAGATCGAAAGCGGAAGCATCGACCAGTCGGTTTATGATGCTATCAACGAAATCCGCTCACGTGCCAAGATGCCGAACCTTCCTCAAGGTTTATCTCAGGCACAGATGCGCCAAGCATTGCGTTACGAGCGTAAGGTAGAACTTGCAAACGACGGTTTACGTTGGTTCGACTTACGCCGTTGGAATATCGCTAAAGACGTTATGAACGGATACATCTACCTGAACAGAGATGCAAACGCATGGACGAAAAGCGCGATCCAAAGAATCGATGAAAATGCTAACCCGGTTTACAACCATAGTGTAGCAACAAAATCATTCGGCACGCAAGAAGTAAAATTCCAGGTAAACAAAGATGAGTACTGGCCAATTGACATCAAAGAAATGGATGCAAACCCAGCAATGACTCAGAACCCGGGATATTAACAATGGATTTATTCAAATCACAATAGTATGTAAATATCAGCAAGCGTGGCCCCCTCCAGGTCACGTTTGTTGTTTCTAATCAAATTCAATGCTTATGAAACCATATCACAAATTCCTAGCCGTAGCCCTAGCCTGCTTATTCATGAAACCAATGGATAGCACGGCACAGGAAACAAAAGCAAAATTCAATCATCCTAGCTTAGAGAATCAACAATCCTGGACCATGATCCTGCTACCCGACATACAGAACTATGTCAAGTTCAAAAGAAATCAGCCCATACTGGATGTCATGATGAACTGGATTGTAGAAAACGAAGAAAAAATGAACATTAAAATGGTGATGTGTACCGGTGACTTGGTGGAACATGATGATATCGTTAACCCGGACCCGAAGAAGATGGACCAAACAGGCAAACAACAATGGGAAGCAACGGCGAAAGCTTTTGAAAAACTAGATGGAAAGATCCCTTACGTTACAGCGACAGGAAATCACGACTACAATATATTCAGCTATACCCACAAACCGAAAACAACGCATTTCCCGCAGTATTTCCCTGCAGATAAGAATAGTAAGAACCAACGTCTGCTTCGGGAAGTAACCGCCAATGTCTATGGAAATCCAAGCCTGGAGAATGCTTCCTATGAATGGAAATCCCCTCATGGTAAAGACTTTTTGTTCCTATCGCTAGAATTCGCCCCTAGAGACACGATCTTGCGCTGGGCTAACCAAGTGGTCAACCAAGAAAAATACGCCAATCACAGCGTTCTTTTGCTTACCCACGCTTACCTTAATTTTAAGAACGAACATATTGAGACTGCCAAATACGACCTCCAGGACGCTAACTATGGGACTGCCGTGTTCAACAGACTAGTGAAACCATCCAAAAATATCGAAATGGTATTCTCTGGACATATTGGTTCGCCGAACGATGTAAAGAAACACTTAGGCTTTAGAATCGATAAAAATGCTGCAGGAAAAAATGTGAGCCAGATGACCTTTAACGCACAAGCATTGGGCGGAGGCACCTACGGAAGCGGTGGCGATGGATGGATCAGGATTTTAGAATTCCTGCCCGACGGCAAGACCGTGAGAGTGCGCACCTTCTCCCCGTTCTTCGCATTATCCTCCAATACGCAAAACATGGCCTGGCGCACGGAAGACTACGATGAGTTTACCATGACGCTGAACTAAAGCATAAAAAAAACCACTCTTTCGAGTGGTTTCTTTATATCTAACAAATTGATAGCGGTTTAAAACTCTATTTTACTGCGTCTACAACTGCTTTGAAAGCATCCGGATTGTTTAAAGCTAAGTCAGCTAATACCTTACGGTTTAAGCCAATGTTTTTAGCGTTTAATTTACCGATTAATTGAGAATATGAAATTCCGTGTTGACGAGCTCCAGCGTTGATACGTTGGATCCATAAAGCTCTGAACTCGCGTTTTTTGGTTTTACGGTCGCGGTAAGCGTACTGTAAACCTTTTTCAACTGTGTTTTTAGCAATAGTATAAACTTTGCTGCGTGATCCATAATAGCCTTTCGCTAATTTAAGGATTCTTTTTCTTCTTCTTCTAGAAGCTACTGCGTTAACCGAACGTGGCATAATTTGTAAATTTTTGTTTGGTATAAGGCGTTACGTTTTTCAGTACTCTTACTACCTGATACCCGGTTAAAAAATATTGTTATTAAAAAAAATGGTATAAAACTTATTTACCGAGTGCAAGCATACGTTTAACGTTGCCCATATCAGCATCAGAAACATAACTAGTAGTAGTTAAGTTACGTTTTTGTTTCGTAGTTTTCTTTGTCAAGATGTGGCTTTTGAAAGCGTTTTTTCTTGCAATTTTACCTGTTCCAGTCAATTTAAAGCGTTTTTTCGCGCTGGAATTGGTTTTTACTTTTGGCATAATACTATAAATTTTATATCAATCTGTTAGATGCTTATTTCTTTGGAGAAGCTTTTGGCGCTAATGTTAAGAACATACGCTTACCTTCCAATTTTGGCAATAATTCAACCTTACCATACTCTTCCAAGGCTTGAGCGAAACGTAATAATAAAATTTCACCCTGCTCTTTGAAGACGATCGCACGTCCCTTGAAGTGTACATAGGCACGAACCTTCTCGCCACTTTCTAAGAAACGCATAGCATGTTTCAACTTAAATTCGAAGTCATGCTCGCTGGTATTAGGTCCAAAACGAATCTCTTTGATTACCGTTTGCTTCGCATTGGCCTTGATTTCCTTTTGCTTTTTCTTTTGCTCGTAAACGAATTTACTGTAATCTATAATTTTACAAACAGGAGGCGTCGCATTAGGAGAAATCTCTACTAAATCCAACTCCAACTCATCAGCAAGTTGTAAAGCTTGTCTTGTAGGATAAACTCCGGTTTCTACGTTATCCCCAACTAAACGTACTTCTGGAACGCGAATGTGCTCATTGATACGGTGTTCAGGCTCCTTTTTTCTCATAGGACCTCTGTTACCGAAATTGTTACTTTTTGCCAAATGTTTTTAAATTAAACAGTTACTTCTTTTATTAATAATTCTTTAAATGCTTCTGGCGACATTGACCCTAAGTCAACACCCCCGTGTTTACGAATCGAGATTGACCCACTCTCCATCTCTTTCTCTCCTACGATCACCATATAAGGCATTTTCTTCACCTCAGCATCGCGGATTTTGCGCCCAACCTTCTCATCACGCAAGTCAATCAGACCGCGAATATCGGAATTATTTAGCGATTCCAAAAGTTTTTGAGCATATTCTTCATATTTTTCTGACACTGGCAAGACGATAAACTGCTCAGGAGCAAGCCATAACGGAAACTGACCACCGCAGTGCTCAATCAAAACTGCAACGAAACGCTCTATCGATCCGAAAGGTGCACGGTGGATCATCACCGGACGATGCTTCTGGTTGTCGGAACCTGTATATTCCAACTCGAAACGCTCCGGAAGGTTATAATCTACTTGGATCGTACCTAACTGCCATTTTCTGCCCAAAGCATCCTTCACCATGAAGTCTAATTTCGGTCCGTAAAATGCAGCCTCGCCATACTCAACCACTGTCGGTAAGCCTTTCTCTTCAGCAGACTCAATGATCGCCGATTCGGCCAATGCCCAGTTCTCATCAGAACCAATATATTTAGTTTTGTTTTCAGGGTCACGTAACGAAACCTGCGCTGTAAAATCCTGGAATCCTAACGCATTGAAAACGTAAAGTACTAAATCAATAACTTTTTTGAACTCGTCTTTCACCTGATCCGGACGACAGAACAAGTGCGCATCATCCTGAGTAAACCCACGAACACGAGTTAAACCGTGCAATTCGCCCGACTGCTCATAACGATAAACTGTACCGAACTCCGCAAAACGAACTGGTAAATCCTTGTAAGAACGTGGTTTCACTTTGTAAATCTCACAGTGGTGAGGACAGTTCATCGGTTTCAACAAGAACTCCTCTCCCTCTACCGGTGTTTTGATCGGTTGGAACGAATCCGCACCATATTTCTCGTAGTGGCCCGAAGTGATGTACAACTGCTTATGTCCGATATGTGGAGTTACCACAGGCTCATACCCCGCTGCAATCTGTGCACGTTGTAGGAAATCCTGTAATTTCTGACGAAGCGCAGTACCTTTAGGCAACCATAATGGTAATCCCATACCCACCTTTTCAGAGAAAGCAAATAATTCAAGCTCTCTACCAAGTTTACGGTGGTCGCGTTTCTTCGCTTCTTCAATAAAGCGTAAATATTCGGTTAGCTCAGATGCTTTAGGAAAAGTAACACCGTAAATACGGGTCAATTGTTTGCGCGTTTCATCGCCTCTCCAATAAGCTCCAGCTACGTTTGTCAATTTAATAGCCTTGATAAATCCGGTGTTCGGAATGTGTGGACCACGACATAAGTCAGTGAAGTTCCCTTGCGAATAGAAAGTAATCTTTCCATCTTCCAAATCCTTGATCAAGTCCAGTTTGTACTCGTCGCCTTTTTCGGTAAAGTAATCCAATGCCTCCGCTTTGGAAACCGCTTTGCGCTCGAATACCTCTTTTTGTTTCGCTAGCTCCAACATCTTATCCTCGATCTGCTTAAAATCGTCGGATGAGAATTCACGATCGCCAAAGTCTACATCATAGTAGAATCCAGTTTCAATCGATGGACCAATACCAAATTTAACACCTGGATAAAGTGCTTCTAAAGCTTCCGCCAACAAGTGCGCAGAAGAGTGCCAAAAAGTAGATTTACCTTTCTCGTCGTTCCAGGTCAATAATTTCACGTTCGCATCCGCTTCAATCGGGCGTGATGCATCCCATACCTCTCCGTTTACTTCCGCTGCTAATACGTTTCTCGCTAAACCTTCGGAAATAGATAGTGCAACCTGCATTGCAGTTGAGCCTTTTTCATACTGACGAACCGAGCCATCAGGTAGTGTAATGTTAATCATGTACAACTATGATCTTTAAATTGTGTATAAAACTGCAACCCAGCCAATGTTTACAATTACATTGATTTTTAAAGTGATTGCCTTAATTAATCGAGGTACAAAAATACGGAATATTTATGTGTAATAAAAACTTTCCTGTTACCAATAAAACAGCAATAAGAAGGAACGTTCTTGATGGCTTTTGAGCACGGGCATTTTAAGAAGCAAAAGAAAACTTTATCTAGACTACCAAGACTCAGTCCCCTTTCAAAACCCTTTCAAACCCAATGTAAAGCCCTTTCAGAACCGCTCCCGAAGGGCTTAGATTTGGGAATGATTTGGGTTTGTTAAAGTTGATACTTAACGCAGTCTGGACCGCTTGCCGCAAAATGCCTATCACTTTTCGAAAATCGTTTGAATTTAATCGCCTTCGAGAACTCTCATCGCGTCAACTCATGAAATGGAATGCTGAAAGATTTTTCTTACTTTTGCACTTCTATTTACTGCATTATGTCAAATCAAGTTCCGGAAGATGGCACCATGCTTCCTTTAATGGAAGAATTCTACACGATACAAGGCGAAGGATATCACACAGGAAAAGCGGCTTATTTTATCCGTTTGGGCGGTTGTGATGTAGGTTGTCATTGGTGCGATGTGAAGGAAAGTTGGGATGCAAACCTGCACCCTTTAACTTCCGCGGAGCAAATTGTGGAGAATGCCTTGAAGCATCCTGCAAAGACGGTCGTTATCACCGGTGGCGAGCCTCTACTTTACAATCTGACTTATTTGACGCAAAAATTACGCGAGGCAGGAATTCAAATATTCCTGGAAACTTCCGGTGCTTATCCATTAACGGGCTATTGGGATTGGATCTGTCTTTCACCGAAGAAATTCAAGGGTCCACGTCAAGATGTCTTGGCTGCAGCCGGCGAGTTGAAAGTCATTGTTTTTAATAAAAGTGATTTCCAATGGGCGGAAGAACATGCGAAATTTGTCGGAAAAAACTGTAAGCTCTACTTACAGCCGGAATGGTCAAAAGCGGCAGAAATGACCCCTTTAATTATCGATTACGTAAAAGATAATCCGAAGTGGGAAATTTCCTTACAGACACATAAATACCTCAACATTCCTTAATATTTATGAATAATGCTTAGTTTTAAACTGCTATGCAGCATATGAAACTAGGCTTTTGTTTATTCATTCTAATACTTTTTGGTTTTGGGAATTTAGCCATTGCGCAGGTTCCTTCGACAAACCGAAAGGCACAGCAGGCTTATCAGGAAGCGGGAAAAGCGATCAGTCAAAACCAGTTCGCTCAGGCTATATCCCTCTTGGAAAAAGCAACCAAGGAGGATCCAACTTTTGCTACGGGCTTTCAGACTTTGGGCGACATACAGCGTCGTTTAGAACAATATGAGAAAGCCATAGCCGCCTATGAACAGGTCTTGACCCTAAACCCCTCGTTAACAGGACTCACCTACTTTGGTCTCGGCGAAGCCTATCTGGGTATCGGCGAGTATCAGCAAGCCAGCAAAAATCTATTGAGCTACAAGGAACAAGGAAACCTCTCTGAGAAAAGCCAACTGCTTGTAGACAAATATCTTGCAGATTGTGCTTTTTCGTTGCAGCATATCAATGGCACGAATACTGGTTTAATTGCGCTTCCAGCCAGCATCAATACCGATAAAGACGAATACTACCCCAAACTAACGGCGGATAATGCGAGCATTATTTTTACCCGCAAGGAGAATAATCAAGAGAATTTTTACGAAAGCTTTCTTGTCGATGGAAAATGGACGGAAGCGGTCAAACTGCCGGAACCCGTCAATTCTGCTCGTTTTAACGAGGGTGCGCATTGTATTTCACCCGACGGGAAATACCTGTTTTTTACGGGGTGTAACCGTCCCGATGGCTTGGGTAGTTGCGACCTGTACGTTTCAAAGAAAGAACATGATATTTGGAGCGAACCATTCAATTTGGGTCCGGGGATAAATACGCGAGGATGGGAATCACAACCTGCAATCTCTGCGGATGGGAAAACGCTTTACTTCGTGAGCAATCGAGCCGGCGGGCAGGGCAGTTATGATATTTGGAAAGCGGAATTAGAAGCGGATGGCAAATGGTCGGCACCGGAAAATTTAGGACCCGACATCAACTCGCCTTTCGATGAGGGTGCCCCCTATCTGCATGCGGATAACAAAACATTGTATTTCTCTTCCAACGGCTGGCCGGGCTTCGGCAAAAACGACATCTACAAAAGCGTAATCGATAAGAACGGTAAATGGAGCAAGCCCGAAAATCTAGGCCCCGCCATCAATAATTACTTAGATCAGCGCAGTTTCCATGTCAGCTTGGACGGCAGCATTGCACACTTAGCCTCGCAGGATAATAACAGGCAATGGGATATTTATAGTTTTACATTCCAAAAAGAGCAACAGCCTCCCGCCATTGCCTATATTGCAGGTTTGGTTTTTGACAAGTCCAACAATAAACCATTAGACGCCAGCATTCGCGTAACCAATACGAGTAGCAAAGAAATCGTTTTTGAGAAAAAGAGCGATTATATAGACGGCGGTTTTATCGCGGTTTTACCTATAGGCGCGAACTATGCTGTACATATACAGAAAGAGGGGTATCTATTCGACTCGAAGCAATATGCATTGGATAAACCGGAGTTTGCAAATAAGCGGTACCAGGACAGTATTTTCTTAGAACCTATACAAAGCGGCGCCATTGCGACGCTCCGCAACATTTACTTCGATGTTAACAAATACGAGATCCTTCCAACTTCGGAAAGCGAATTGGAGCTGTTGTTAGGTCTACTCAAAGCAAACCCGAAATTACAGATTGAAATAGCCGGACATACGGATAATACAGGGAATAAAGCAGCTAATCAGACTTTATCGGAGAATCGGGCGAAAGCCGTTTCTACCTGGTTGATTTCGAAAGGTATTTCTGCTGGAAGATTGAGCGTGAAAGGTTATGGAGACGAAAAACCTATTGCGCCGAACACTTCAGAAGAAGGGAAACAACGCAATAGGCGTACAGAATTTATTGTGAAATAATCCTGTTTGTATAATGACTATAGCTGAACGGTTTGCCCGGTCTTAACAGACTCATCACAAGCGACAGCGATCTGCAAGCTATTCAATGCATCCTGCATGGATTTCGATAAATCTAGATCCTCTTGAATTGCTTTCAGGAAGAATCGCTGTTCGCGATTGCAAAGCTCCTGATGGTCTGGCTCGTCGGCTAGGTCTATCCATTCATCTGCTCGTGTAAATTCGTTCTTTGCGTCGATATCTGCATAATGAACTTTCAGCGACTCCGCTTTCGAGTGCGCATCAATAGAGTCTGAGTTGCCCGCTTTGCTGGCCTCCTTTGCAACGATAGATACACATCCTTTTGGACCGATCACATCTTTGACGAAAAACGCAGTCTCGCTGACCATCGGTCCCCATCCTGCTTCATACCAACCTACACTGCCGTTATCAAAACGAATCTGCAACTGTCCGTAGTTGTAATTGTCTGCTGCAATATCATCCGTTAAGCGTGCGCCGATCGCCGAAACAGAAACTGGTTTTGCTTCGGTCATCTGGCACATCACGTCGATATAATGTACGCCACAGTCGACAATCGGACTTAAGCTCTTCATCAAATTGCGATGAACATCCCACATATAACCATGGCTCTGCTGATTCAGGTTCATACGCATAACCAAGGGGCTACCCATCGTCTTCGCAACTTCGATAAACTTCATCCAAGACGGGTGATGACGCAGAATATATCCTACGACTAATTTTTTATTAGCTTTAATGGCAGCATCGATCACGCGTTGAGCGCCTGCGACAGTGTCTGCCAATGGTTTCTCGATAAACACATGCGCGCCAGCCTCCAACGACTTGACTGCATATTCTTCATGCGTATCCGGATAGGTAGAGATACATACCGCATCAGGCTGAGTGACCGATAAGGCCTCCTCGAACTCATTATAAAGCGGATAGTCTGCTTCTAGTTTTTCGTTCAGTTTATTCTTTGAATCGCCTCTGGACACCAGCCCTACGATTTCAAATCCGTCCATTTCATGATAAGCAAGCGCATGAGATGCGCCCATATTTCCACATCCTACAACGAGGATTCTTATTTTTCCCATGCTGATCTCCTATTAACTCGTATGTCCTGGTCTTGGAATTCGTGCATTGTCGATCTCCATATCCCAACTGTACCCTTCTGAATTAGGTCCATAGGTCTTGGTCGAGTTCATGATTTCATCTAAGGTAATCGCCTTACCGGTATAGGCAGCTTCTCGGGCCCAAATGGCAAGCATAGTCGAATCCGCCATCGTGTCGCCATCGTTGATGACCTGTTTATTGCGGATGGCCGCAAAGAGCTCATCGTGCTGTGTCTGATACATATTGTTCATCTTGCCCTGAAATTTCCAAGGGTTCTGTCCATGTATAGCATAGCTGCTCAGCATTCCTACCTGAAGATTTCCTTTTGTTCCGATTGCTTCTACTGAATTTCGGTTCTGCGTGCCGTTTTGTTGTCTTCCGAAGTGGAAGCCCTTTAATCCGTCGCCATAATCGAACTCGATAGCAAAATGGTCATATACGTTTCCAAATTCGGTCCAAGGTTTGCTCTGGCGTCCACCGGTTCCGGATACTGTCTTCGGTAGTTTATCGCCCAACATCCATGACATGAAGTCGATGCTATGTATGGTCTGCTCCACGATAATATCTCCAGAATAGCGCTGATAGTAAAACCAGTTGCGGAGCTGATCTTGAAGATCGGTCCAAGATGCTTGTCTTGGTTTTTGTGTCAATTCACCACCCAAGCGGAAGGTGCTCAACCCGTAGATATCACCAATACTACCTGCGTGCACAAGTTTTGCTAGTTCACGATTTGGAACGGAATAACGGAAGCAGAATCCTGCTACGATATTCAGTTTCTTTTCTTTTGCAAGCTTGACGCTCTCGCGTACGGAGTGCACTCCAGGGATATCCACCGCCATAGGCTTTTCACAGAAGATATGCTTGCCCTTCTTGACTGCTTCGGCTAGATGGTCAGGGCGGAAACAAGGTGGGGAAGCCAGCAAAACGACGTCCACGTCGCTTGCGATTAGCTTTTTATAAGCTTCGAATCCTACGTATTGACGCGATTCATCGACTTTGACCTTATCTTTGTGCCCTTCTTTGAGCGCCGCTAAGGCTGTTTCGATTTGATCGGGAAAGATGTCTGCTAAGGCAACAAGCTCAGCGTCCGGATCGGCCTGCAATGCTTGAAAGGCAGCGCCTGTTCCCCTACCGCCACAACCGATAAGGCCAACTTTTATTTTTTTCTTAAGTTCAAATTGTGGAGTTGGAAGGTCTAGTGTAGAGGTTCCTAGTAGCACACCGCTACTTTTGAGAAAATTCCTACGGTCCATTATGTATTATTTATGTAGATCTAGATTATGATTAGAATTTGCTAATTAAGATTTTTTGAACGATTACTCGGTAGAATTATCTAATTTCACAGCAAAATAACAATTATTACAAATTTATGCAAATTTCTACCCCTGAAGCAGAACCGCTAATCAGCAACACGACCGTAGTATTTGGATTGTTGATGACGATATTAGGACTTGTGTTTTACAGTTCTAGCTTATCTAACAAATACGTTAAAGGATTCTACAACATTATCCCTCCGCTGTTGCTGTGCTATTTTCTTCCGGGCCTATTGAATTCATTTGGCGTAATTGATGGCGAAAACTCGCCGCTAACATCAATCGGTAGTCGCTATTTCCTTCCGGCATGTTTGATCTTATTTATCGTCAACTTAGATCTTAAAGAGATGTGGGCATTAAGAAAGCGTGCAGGATTGATGTTCATTACAGGAACCGTGGGTATCCTCCTAGGGGGCCCACTGGCGGTTTACTTAACATCTTTAGTAGCTCCTGAAGTAGTTGGCGGCGCAGGCCCCGACGAGGTATGGCGCGGACTCGGAGCACTTGCAGGCTCATGGATCGGAGGATCAGCCAATCAAGTGGCATTAAAAGAAATACTGAAACCCTCACCGAATCTATTCTCATCCATCATTGCCGTGGATGTATTCGTTGCCTATATCTGGATGGCGTTCCTATTATATGGAGCAAGCAAGGCGGACAAGTTCAATGCATTTTTCAAAGCGGACGCTAGCGACGTAGAGCAATTGAAAGCGAAGATGGATGCTAAAGCAAAAGCGAATAGCCGAATTCCGGAAACGAAAGATTTAATGCTCATGGTGGCAATCGCTTTTGGCGGAACAGGTCTGGCTACTTTTCTAGCGGAGCCGCTTGCCGCTTTTATGAAAACAAACTATCCACATCTGGAGACATTTTCATTAACGAGCGATTTCTTTTGGATCGTGTTCTTCGCTACTATTATAGGTATTGCGATGTCCTTTACACCGGCGAAAAAACTAGAGTTTGCTGGAGCGTCGAAGGTTGGAACGGTCCTATTGTATGCATTGATCACCACGATTGGTATGCAGATGAACATTCTTGCGATCTTAGATAACCCCGGGTTATTTATTGTCGGAATTTTATGGATGGCGTTTCATGCATTGTTGCTATTTATAGTAGGGAAACTTTTCAAAGTGCCTTTCTTCTACTTTGCAGTGGGGAGTATGGCAAACGTTGGTGGGGTTGCTTCTGCATCGGTTACTTCCGCAGCATTCCATCCTTCACTGATATCCGTAGGCGTTATCCTATCGGTGTTCAGTTATGCTATCGGGACTTATGCAGGTTGGCTGACCGCTATTCTAATGCAGATGGCATCTCCAATTTAGAAGATTCATACAGCTTAAGCAAAACGATATAAAACAAGCCTATCTTGAAAGAGATGGGCTTTTCTATTTTATATTGAACCTTTTTGAGTTATTTAACAATTTAAAGAATAAACATAAACTTAATATAGAAATTAAGTAGTTAACAATTTTATAACCTTGTATTAATTAAGTGGTTAATGTGCATCCCTAATTTTGCGCAGAGATTTAATTATTACTTATATGAGATTATTTTTACTAATTGTATTTAATTTACTGTGTTTGTTTTCGTTCGCACAGACTACCATTTTAAAAGGTAAGATCATGGACGGAAATGACAATTTTTCACTTCCGGGAGCTACTTTAAAGATCACGGATGGCAATCGATTTACCGTATCAGATGTCAATGGTAACTTCGAGTTTTTAAATCTTCCTGCAGGCACTTACACCCTAACGGTTGATTATTTAGGTTATGAGCATTATTCGCAGTCGGTTACTGTGAGAGCGGGTCAGGAACCTATTGAAGTTCTATTATCATCGTCTTCGCGCAGCATTGATGAAGTGCAGGTGATGGGCGACTTGGCCAGAGGCCAAGCGAAGGCTTTGAACCAACAAAAGAACAACAGTAATATTTCGAACATCATTTCTTCAGATCAAGTGGGTCGTTTCCCTGATCAGAATATTGGTGATGCTTTGAAACGTGTTCCGGGTATCACGATGCAGAATGACCAAGGTGAAGCGCGTAACATTATTGTACGCGGCTTATCACCGGAATTGAATTCCGTTACGTTGAATGGCGACCGCATCCCTTCCGCAGAAGGCGACAACCGCAACGTACAGATGGATTTAATTCCATCGGACATGATCTCGACTATTGAAGTCAACAAGACGTTAACACCAGATATGGACGCTGATGCAATTGGCGGTAGCGTGAATTTGATTACTCGCGCTATTCCAAATAAACAACGTATTTCGGCAACATTGGGTGGTGGCTACTCTCCTGTTCGTGAGAAAGGAATCTACAATGGTTCGGTGATCTATGGTAACCGTTTTATGGATAATAAAATGGGATTAGTATTGAGCGGAACGCTTCAAAGCAATGACTTCGGATCGAATAACATCGAAGCAGAATGGAAGAAAGATGACAACGGCAATGCATTTATGAAAGAAATGCAGATCCGTAAATACGATGTACACAGAATTCGTAGATCTGTATCTGCAGCATGGGATTTTGACTTCAATGCTAGAAACCGTATTGCTTTAAACGCGATGTACAACTGGCGTGACGACTTAGAAAACCGCTTTGCTGTTTCGTATAAAGACATGGAATGGAATGCTGATAAAAATACTTACGTTGGTAAATTGACGCGCCAAACAAAGGGCGGTATTAGCAATGACAGGAACAAAGGGAAACGTCTAGAACGTCAGGATGTATTGAACTTCTCCATGACCGGTGAGCATTTATTAACTTCCAAACTGGATTTCGATTGGGCGGCTTCCTATTCTAGAGCGGCGGAATACCGTCCGAATGAGCGTTATGTTGCATACGAATTAAAGAAGGCTGAATTGGGACAGGATTTATCTAATACCTACCTTCCATTCGTAAATGACAAATATTCAGATTATTCGCAGCTTGGCTTCAAAAATGTAACCGAAAATGAGAATAACACAAATGAAGATGAGTTCGGTGCAAAAGTAAACTTCCGCTTTCCTTTATCAGTTATTGCTGGTCAGAAAGGCCGTCTTCGCTTCGGTGCTCGCGTAAGATTGAAATCTAAGGATCGCGACAATATTTTCTTCGAGTATAAACCGAACGCCGATTTTGGCGCTATGACAACTCATCCATTACAAGTTTGGGATGCTAAAAACTGGGATCAAGGCGAAAGATATGCAGCTGGTGGTTTTGTGAGCAAAGATTACTTAGGCGGATTAGACTTGAACGACAAATCTAAATTTACGCAAGAAGCTAAACCAGATGAGTATTTAGCGGTTAATTATCATGCTAAGGAGCGTATCGTTGCGGAATACATACGTTGGGATCAAAACATTACTGAGCGCACAGCTGTGATCTTAGGTCTTCGTATCGAGCATACGAGCATTGATTACACCGGTAATAACGTTCTTGAAGAAGAGGAATTAGTTGGTGAAATCCGCAATAAGAATAGCTACACGAATTTCCTTCCTAGTATCAACGTGAAGAACAACTTCAATGATAACTTTATTTTGCGCGCAGCAGCGACCACAGGTTTGGCTCGTCCGAATTACTATGCGCTCGCTCCATACGTGAACACTTTAGTGGATGATAAAGAGTTGTTTGCTGGTAACCCGAATTTGAAGGCTACATACGCAACTAACTTCGATTTAATGTTGGAGAACTACTTCCAAAATGTGGGTATTATCTCCGGAGGGGTTTTCTATAAGAATATGAAGAACTTCATTTATATGTACAATGATCAAAGCTTCAATACCCAGGGTTTCAGCACGGCATTCCCAGACTTAAAGAACCCGATTGCAGCTGGCGACACTTGGCAATTCTCGCAGTTCAGAAACGGTGATAAAGTAGATGTATATGGATTTGAAGTTGCTTTCCAACGCCAATTAGACTTTTTACCAGGTAAGTTCTTAAAAGGATTCGGTATATACACAAACTATACCTACACAGGTTCAAAAGCAAAAGGAATTGCAGGAGAAGATGGGGTATTGCGTGAAGGGTTAGGTCTTCCTCGTACAGCGCCACATATGTTCAACGGTTCATTATCTTGGGAGAACAACAAATTCTCAGCACGAGTGTCAGCTAACTATACAGCGGCGTACTTAGATGAAATCGGCAAGAATGCTTTTACGGATGCCCACTACGACAAGCAATTCTTCTTAGATGCTAATGCTTCTTACAAAGTGACTAAGCAATTCCGCATCTTCGCAGAGGCTAACAACTTAACAAACCAACCATTGCGTTACTACCAAGGTCAGGAGAATTTGATGCAACAGTTGGAGTATTACAAGCCTCGTTACAACTTAGGTGTTAAATTCGATTTATAGAATAAAATAAACATTTCAAATATGAAACAATCAATCATAATATGCGGGCTCGCTGCAGCAATTCTTAGCTCTTGTAATTCGGGCGATAAGTTAGCTGCAGTAGCTGAAAATGCGGTGAAGCCTACGGTTATCACCGAGGTAGTACCTAACGATACGGATGACCCGGCGATCTGGGTAAACCCTAAAGATAGTTCCGAAGTATTTGTACTCGGAACAGACAAGCACGAGAAGACTGGCGGTCTATATCTATATGACATGGAGGGCAAGATCGTTAATCAAGTCACGCCATTGGATCGTCCAAATAATGTTGATATTGCTTATGGATTCAACCTGGATGGCAGAATCGTGGATATTGCCGTCGTTACAGAGCGTGGCACGAACAAGATCAGGGTATTTACATTGCCAGATCTTAAAGCAATCGATAATGGTGGAATCCCGGTATTCGAAGGAGAAAAAGATCGCTCGCCAATGGGAATCGCTTTGTACACGAAAGCGGATTCTACAGGCAACAAAATTCAAGCAATTGTTGGTAGAAAAACTGGAGAATCTGGAAGATACTTGTTCCAGTATGATCTAATTGATAATGGTGGAACGGTAGTTGGTAAAAAAGTGCGTGAGTTTGGTAAATTCGAGGGTGGTAAAGAAATCGAAGCTATCGCTGTGGATAACCAATTAGGGTATATCTATTACTCTGATGAAGGCTTTGGCATACATAAATACTATGCAGACCCTGCGCATGGAAATCAAGAGCTTGCTGTATTTGGTAAGACGGATTTCAAAGAAGACCATGAGGGTATTGCGATTTATCAATCTTCGGATAGCACTGGTTATATTTTAGTATCGAATCAGCAGAATAACTCTTTCAACATCTACCCAAGAGAAGGTGTTGCGGGGAATCCGAATCAGCATCAATTGATTACCGAAGTTCCGGTATCAGCAGTTGAATGTGACGGTGCGGATGCGATATCACTTCCTATAGGTAGTAAGTTTCCGAAAGGAATGGTGGTAGCAATGAGCAACGGAATGGTTTTTCATTATTATGACTGGCAGATCTTTCAAGATAGCATCAACGCAAAGAAATAGTTGATAGATACTTTAAAGCGTTATTAAAAATAAGAGCAAATTGTTTATAAAAGAGGCTTCCGGAAACGGGAGGCCTCTTTCTTATTTTTTAGCTAAGGTTTGGAGCTACCTTGCGAACGCAGCGTATTGGGGCGGCGATATTATTTCGATTAGTGGACACCAAAAGGCGTAGGTTTGTGTTCCCTGTAGATCTTCTATAATTCATAACAAAGTAGTTATTAATACCACTTGTTCTAAAATAGCCCGTATCGCCATACTCCGGTCTTTCCCCAAAAGGCCACCAGGTAGTAGTAACGGTATTCCCAGCTTTATAATCAAACATTTGTAGATACCCATTAGCATCCTTGTTTCCTAGCGCAGTAAAAATAAGATGTCCATGCGGATGGCGCGGCGCGCCGATATTTGATGCATTATCCCAGCTTATATACCATCCTTCATTTCTTAGTTGGTTTCTTCTGATTACTTTAGGGTCAGTAGAGCCGATTAATGAGTTGTATTCATCAGGAGTTGGAAGCCTCCAAAGCCCTTCAGGATAAACCATCTTACAAGGGTCATCCTGCTCATTAGGTGGTGCGTGAGGAGTAATTCCTCCATACCAGTAATCGCTATCTCCAATATTGTGAATGCCATTATTTATATTTCGGATATGAGGGTTATCATATCTGAATCGATATTTATTCCTATCAACGCTTTCATCATAGTATAAATTCCCTCTCGCCCAATAAGCTGTTCCCCGCTTAATTGGTGACTCCAACAATTCTAATAGTGCTTGGTAGCGATGTCCGGGTTTGGCAATAAAATCTGGGAAGGTAAAATCAACATTTTGAAAGGTACGAGGTATTTGGCTTCGTGTATTAGGAGCATTATCGTTGATACGCTCCGAAGTAACGATTATCTCATTGATTTTTAAGCTTAGACGCACTGCTGAGGAGTTAGCGGTAGTATAGAAATCTCTGTATACTGCCCAATTTAATGGGACCGTGTCGCTTATTACAGGATTCCATGTACGATAGCTTAGCATATTGACATTTGAAGTACTACTCTAACTACCATTCAATATCGAAAATAGACCATTCTTTAATCCTGAATTAGACGCCACGACATCCACATCTGCGGAGTTAATTGTTGCAAATACTCCTCTTGCGATGATTTCGAATCATATTCTTGCTAGCTGCCTGCTAAATGTGATGCTTATTGGATTTTCGCCATTAACGACACCGGAAGTCTTAATAAGCCCTGTACTATAAAGAAAGTCGTTTTCTGAGCTATTCAGGTTTGCGGTGACTGGCACATTATATCCGATGGAGTTTATCGCAGGGATATCTTCTTCTCTATTGTAAGAATATGCAAACCATCGGTAAGTCTTATTCCGATATACAGGAATCTTTAATGGGGAGCCCACAACACCTTTTGATTGATTGACGTAAGTTGTAGCCTCTCCTGCCGTGTTTGTATTGAATATGAGTACTCGATACCTTTTGTTAGGGCTCATGTTGCTAAGAGCACGCTTCTCAATTGACGCCTTAGAACCTTTGGTCTGTATAGATGAGCGACTATCCTCCTTTAAAGGTCTATCCAACGGAATCTCTTCCAAGAGTAGACGAGCTTCAAGTCCTTTAAACTCTGTTATTTTACGTGCTACTATTTCCCTTTTCTCCCGAGAGTTGTCCTTGTCGAAAATAAGTTGCTGAGCACGTGCGCTTCTCGTGGGATGATCTGCTGGTTTTAATATTGGTTCTATTGTCTCGGACGCGTTCAAACCTTCGATTTCAAAAGATAAGATAAAGTCTCCGTCTGCTATGCCCTCCCTTAGATGAGGAGGCTTCTCACAGGCACTAAGTATGAGAAAGAATATAAGAAATGGGGCGAATAAGTATCGTCTAATAAGATTCATAATGAATAGGGTTTGATTTATTGATAGCTAGAATTCCATTCTATATGTTGGGCCTTCATCTTCCACCCAATCTTCTACCATCGGAGTGTGATTATTTCTCTCGGTAGTAATGAATGATGAAGTAGCAGCGAGGTTACCTTCCATATCGATAACAAGCATGGATATGGAAGGTCTTTTGTAGGGTAGTTTCTTTATCTTTTTAATGTCTGCATGAAGGGGTTTACAATTCATTGTTTAATTATGCTATTTAATATTTGAGAATTCCTCGTCATCGGCTTTTATCGATGATAGTGAATAAGTAAGTGATCTTGGGAAATTCAAATATAATAAATTTTCATTAAACGAATAATTAATTCTATTAAAACTATTATATTAATAATTTAAATAGTTTAAAAACCATTAATTATTGAGGCGCTAAGCAATAAGCGTCATTTTTCTAATTATTGTTAATATTTAATAATATTTCGTTAAAATATAGTTAGCAATACAATGAATATGAATACAACAAATAGATATAGGCACCTTTATTTTTAATAATAAGATGGAAATTTTAAAAATACACCTTTCTTCTAGGTGTTGTCTGGGTAGTTTAGTCTACCGCTCTAGTTAATAAAATTATTTTTGATTTCTATTACAGATATGCTCCTTCTTGTGAACTTCCATTGGGGATGAAAGCACGCTTCTACTGTTATT
The DNA here is from genome assembly GCF_002455685.1 of Sphingobacterium sp. UBA6645. Classification (NCBI taxonomy): domain Bacteria; kingdom Pseudomonadati; phylum Bacteroidota; class Sphingobacteriia; order Sphingobacteriales; family Sphingobacteriaceae; genus Sphingobacterium; species Sphingobacterium sp. UBA6645. The sequence continues at coordinate 95,090 of NZ_DKLH01000084.1, read as the reverse complement.
AGGGTTTGATTGAGGTATAAATGATGACTGTTCGCCCTGCAATTCTTGCATGGTAATCTTTGGACTGGTGTATGGAAGCTTCTTTTTATCGTTAGAGCAGCCTCCGTCTTGCTTATTCTGCATAATAAGTAAAATTAAACATAATGGTAATAATTTTTCCAGCTACAGGATAATACTAATAATTGTGTTAATGTAAATTGGTTGACGACGGTAAATATAATTTTATTTCGTATAATATTATAACTAAAGTTAAACATATTTCATTTAAAAAAATCGTTATTACTGACAAGAAGCTGTTTTAGAACACCATATCATCTTATAGGAAATTATCATTTCAGGTATGCGCCCTTCTTTGAAGAAGTTCTGATTTTAATAATTCATCTTTAATTGAAACTATTGCTATTTTAGAGAATCAATTCAGTAAAGGTTATTTATGGAAAATAAAGTGTTTTATGAAGGCCAAGTTCTTTGGTCGCAAATCGATGCAAATGTTCACTTGCGGCATTCTGCATATGCAGATTTCTGTGCGCAAGCAAGAAGCAACATGCTCAATCAACTCGGCCTGTCGTTGTCAGAGTTCTCAAAAATGAAGATCGGTCCTATTCTATTCCGCGAGGAGCTCAACTATCATCGTGAAATCAGCTTGGATGAATATATCAAAGTTACTGTAGAGATCAGCAAATTCAACCGTAAGAACTCAAGGTTCTCCTTCCGACATGAGATTTTCAAACAGAACGGTGTTAGAGCGGCCGTGGTCGTAGTTGATGGCGCATGGATGAACTTAGTAGAACGTAAGTTAGCTGCGGTTCCTGACGCTTGGCTCCCTGTTTTAGATAAAATCCCGCGATCAGAGGATTACGTGGAAATTGACGAATAGTTTCAGATTGGCATTACCTAAAGCAAAACATAATTCTAAAGCATTATTCCTTATCTTTGGCGTATGTTATATATAGTCCCTACACCGATTGGAAACTTGGAAGATATGACTTTCAGGGCTATCAACGTCTTAAAACAGGTCGATATCATATTGGCCGAAGATACTCGAACCAGCGCTCCTTTATTAAAGCACTTTGGCATTGAGAAAAAAGTATTTGCTCATCACCAACATAATGAACATAAAGCCGTATCGGAGATTATCCGACTGATGAAAGAAGGACAACAAATCGCCTTAATTTCAGATGCTGGCACTCCAGCAATCTCAGACCCAGGCTTCTTATTAGTTCGTGAAAGTATCAAAGAGGGATTAGAAGTACAATGCCTACCGGGCGCAACAGCCTTCGTTCCGGCACTAGTGAACTCAGGCCTTCCTAATGATCGCTTCTGCTTCGAAGGATTTCTTCCTGTTAAGAAGGGTAGACAAACACGCCTTAAAGCATTAGCTGAAGAGAAAAGAACCATGATATTCTACGAGTCGCCACATCGAATCTTGAAAACCATCGAAGAATTCATTCTCGTATTCGGCGAAGAGCGTCAAGCTTCTTTATCCAGAGAGATCAGCAAACTCTACGAAGAAACCGTTCGTGGAACATTGACCGAATTGAAACAACATTTTGAACAAAACCCTATCAAAGGCGAATTTGTATTTTGTGTCGCTGGGGCAGAATAGAATTAGAAACACGTATTTATTTTATTAAATCTTGAATCAATGGAAAATTACCAAATTGATAAGTACATACAAGACGGCCAAGATCCGAAAGTTGTAGAAAAGATTCATGGGAAGATTCTCGACATGCTTACGCCTGGCGAATCGATCAATTATATTGCATTACAAAAGAAACCTGCTGTTACTTTATTGCCTGATAGCATTACAGTAAGCAATAAACGCCTTTTCCTTTGCGAATTCACGAAGCTAGGTTTAGCAACAAACTTCGAAATCTTCGCATGGCAAGAAGTGAAAGATATCGCCTTTAAGGAAGAAATATTCGGATCTAAAGTAACGGTGATCCCATTTACTGGAGAAAACCTGACCATTGACTACATTCCGAAAACACAGGCTCGTAAATTATACCAGCTTATCAAAGCAGCATTAGACAACCTTCAAAATCAAAAGCAAGAGCCAAAAGAAAGCAAGATTGTTATTGAAAACAAACCTGTATATGGTACTCCTACTCCAACGCCTAAGCCTGAGCTGGAAAAACCTGTCGTGGCTCCGGCAACCGAAGTGACTAAACCTAGCGTAGAAGAAGAAAAAAGAGAGGAAAGGCCAATTCCGGCTCCATCCCTGAACGATACATTCCAAAGACAGGATCAGCGCCAAAGCGGCTTTCAATCGCCATCCACTCCCCCTTCCTCATACGCTGCAGCAGCACCAAAGGCAGAAGAGGACGATGAAATCACGCTGAAACTGAAAAAGCTAAAAACGCTATACGACAAGCAACTGATCACACAAGCAGAATACGAAACCAAAAAAGCTGAGATCTTAAGCACACTATAAGTTCATGAAATCAAACTATCTGTTAGCTTTATTATCAGCTTTCCTTTTGTGGCTGGCTTGGCCGCCCATCCCCTACACAGCGATCCTTCTTTTGGTTGCCTTTGTCCCTCTGCTTATCGCGGTGGAACAAACCATTCGTGGCGATTACAAAAACAAAGGTCGCAAGGTATTTGCATTAGCCTTCCTAACGGGAGTGGTTTGGAACACTGCTTCCATTTACTGGGTCTATAATGCCATGAACGCTTTTTTGGATGCCATGCCTTCCTTGCTGATATCCCTCATCCCTTACACTCTTGCACCCTTACTTATGGGGCTTGCCTTCCGACTGTACTATAAAATGCGGAAAAGAAACAGCATCCTCATCAGTTTTATGGGCTTAATCTCTTTTTGGGTAGCCTATGAATATCTACACCAGTCTTGGGAGCTTTCATTCCCTTGGATGACCCTAGGCAACGGATTTGCGAATAGCCACCAACTAGTACAGTGGTATAGCATCACCGGTGTTTATGGCGGTACGCTTTGGATTTGGTTGGTAAATATTGCGCTCTTCCTGTTCATCTGGCAGAAGCGAAATAAAATAGAAGCCTACAGCAACAAGATTCTAATGGGAGCTGTGGCAGGTTTAATACTAATCCCTTCTATAGCCTCCCTGATTTGGTACAGTCAGTACGAAGAGCATGTAAATCCATCCGAAATCGTCACGGTACAACCTAATATCGATCCCTTTGGAAAATGGGGACCAATAACGCCTGAAGATCAACTCAACGTTTTGACGAACCTTTCTCAGAACGTCGCAAAACTAAATACTGAGTTTTTTATTTGGCCCGAAACGGCAATTTCCGACCGCAACGGCATTAACGAAGAGGAATTTAGAGAATATCCGCAATACCAAAAAGTACTGCAGTTCCTCGAGCCTTACCATAATGGAAATGTACTATCAGGTATCGAGAGCTATGTTCTATACGCCGATCAGCGTACGCCGACAGCAAAGCCTATCGGAAACATGTTTTACGACAGCTTCAATGCGGGAGTACTGGTCGATGGTAGTAGCAAGCTACAATTCTACCACAAATCTAAGCTCGTGCCAGGAGCCGAGCTGATGCCTTTTGGCAAGGCTTTAAGTCTCCTTAAGCCTTTTTTTGCACACTTTGGCGGAACGACGGGCGGTTATGGTAGCCAAGACAAGCCGAGCGTATTCTACTCCGCAAGTGGTATAGGCGCAGCACCGGTAATTTGCTATGAGTCGATCTGGGGCAATTACGTTGCTGAGTATGTCAAAATGGGGGCTCAATTTATTGCCGTCATCACTAATGATGGTTGGTGGGGCGACACCTCCGGGAAAGATCAGCACCTGCAATATGCGAAATTACGCGCGATTGAGAACCGTAGATGGGTAGTGCGTTCAGCAAATACGGGTATCTCGGCCTTTATCAACCAGCGAGGTGATATCGTGCAGAAATCATCTTGGTGGGTTCCAACGGCTCTATCCCAAGAAATCAACTTGAACGAAAACCTTACATTTTACACGCGTTCGGGCGACTTAATCGTCTACATCTGTTTGTTAACAGGTTTGATATCAATTGGTTTAATATTTGTCAGAAAACGAAATTAATCTGATTTTTTATTCTCCTTTATTTATATTTGCCGCCATGCACGTATATTTTGATAATGCCGCTACAACTGCTTTGGACAAAGCTGTAATCGACGTAATGGTACAAACAATGAACGACAACTTTGGAAACCCTTCTTCCATTCATGCGCATGGCAGAGAGACCAAAACAATCGTTGAAAGAGCTAGAAGAACTGTAGCTAAATTATTAAACGCATCACCGGCAGAAATATTCTTTACCTCTGGTGGAACGGAAGCAGACAACATGGCGATCGTTCGTGCGATTGAAGCCTACGGAATTACCCACGCCATTTCCTCACCTATTGAGCACCATGCCGTATTACATACGCTAGAAGAAATGCAGAAAGACGGAAAAATCCAATTGGATTTCCTACGTCTTGATCAGAAAGGAAATATCGATCTATCACATCTTGAAGAGTTATTAGCGAGAAACCCAAGAACCTTCGTATCGATTATGCATGCCAACAATGAACTTGGCAATATCACCGATATCCAGAAAGTAAGCGAAATCTGCGAACAATACAATGCTGTTTTCCATTCGGATACCGTGCAGACGATGGGACATTATGTACATGACCTATCGAAATTAAAAATCGACTTTATCACGGCTGCAGCACATAAGTTCCATGGTCCTAAGGGCGTTGGATTCTTATATATCAACAGCAGAAACAAAATAAAACCGTTGATCCACGGTGGTGCGCAGGAGCGCAATATGCGTGGTGGTACAGAAAATGTCTATGGCATCGTCGGCCTCGCCAAAGCAATGGAAATTGCATACGAAGAGATGGAAGCTCATCAGCAACAGATACAGGCATTGAAAGACTACATGAAAGAACAACTGCTGCAACACATTCCAGATATTACTTTCAACGGAGAGACGGATGCCAACAAATCGCTATACACTGTACTGAACGTTTCGCTTCCTTGCACTGATATGGGCGATATGTTGCTTTTCAACCTAGACATCAAAGGTGTATCCGCGTCAGGAGGTTCTGCATGCAGCTCGGGATCAGATATAGGTTCCCATGTATTACGAGGAATCGGAGCAGACCCACAACGTCCATCCGTACGCTTTTCGTTCTGTAAATTCAATACGAAAGAAGAAGTAGACTTCGTCGTGCAAGTGCTCAAGGAAATTTGCACCAAACACTAAGGAGCATATAACAAAATAAAGAAAGAGTTACCTAAAGAATTAGGTAGCTCTTTCTTTTTTTAAAGCCCAATAAACAACTTTTCCTTTTTCCATGGAAACAGCAACGGCTATGAAAGTCCCTGATACACTTTGAAAACAGACTCTTCCACAAAAAAAGGCTGTCGAACGACAGCCTTTTATTCAAATCTGAAAAAATCCTCTTACTTAATTTTCATCAACGTGTATTTCTCAGCAAGATCGCCTTTGATCTCTTTCCCTGATAAATCCAGCTGATTCAATTGGTTATCGAGAATCTTGTAATTGTAGTCTACATTCTCTAACGACAAGATATCCTTGTCAACTTTCCATTTTCCGGTACGTTCAAATACTTCCTCGCTCTTGCCAACATACACATAGCGTAAATGGTAGTTCTTATTTTTGTCTAGACTCAGCAATGTACTAATCATCGTACAATCGGCGCATGGTAAGTTGCCTTCATAGGTTCCTAACAGTCCGATTCCCTTTAGTGCGTTATCTTCCGACGCAAGCAACTGATTGACATTCGTCTTGTTGTTTATACAACTAATGGCGAATATCAGTCCAATGACTACGATCAATATGTAAGATAACTTTTGCATAACCTTTAACTTCTATGCAAAACACAAAAAAAATACCACAAATGGTTTTTTAAGAAAATTTAACATTATTCATCTTCGTCGAGCAGACCAGTCGCCGCCAAATGAGCATTCCGCAATTCGCCCAAAGCATGGAAATTTCGCTTTTGCTGGGCTATCTGCATGCCTTTTTCATAAATTTCAATTGCGCGGTCCTGTTCTTGTTTCGACTCTAAAAATTTTCCGAAGTGGTAGTAGGTACCCACGTAATCCTCATGTGCCGAAAGCAAATCTTCAAAGCCCGCTAAGGCTTGGCCATCCTCCCCTAACTTTACGTATTCCATCGTTAGGGCGTACTTTAAAAAAGGATCATTAGGACTCTCCTTCAAAAACTCTTGCAATTGGGCTATTCTTCCTTCCATAGCGCAAAAATAAGCATTATTCCGCAGAGCGGAAGAAATTGCAGCGAACAGGCTATTTACTATGCTAGCATAGAATTGACAATACAATGACAATTAAGGATTCAGGCAATTTAAATGAAATTATCATAAGAAAAAGCTAATTCAAACCAATTTAAATAGCCGATTATTAAAATAAGACATAAATTATTAACAAAATCACATTCTAACAGCATTGTTTATGACCATCAAATTCCCTCGCCGCTCCTTTGAAATGCTTAACAAAAAATGTAGGTTTGTGTAAAACGCTAGATTTATGAAGATATTAGTATGTATTAGTAATGTCCCAGATACGACATCGAAAATAACGTTTACCAATGATAACACCGTATTCAATACTGCGGGTATACAGTACATCATCAACCCTTACGACGAAATCGCACTTTCTAAAGCTGTAGAGCTTGCTGAAGGCGGAAAAGGAACTGTAACGGTAATTAACGTAGGCGACGCTGCGACAGAACCTACCATCCGTAAAGCCCTTGCTATCGGTGCTGATGATGCAGTACGTGTGAATGCACAACCTCGCGATGCATGGTTTGTAGCAAATCAGATTGCAAACTACGCAAAAGGCCAAGGTTTTGATTTAATCCTGACGGGTCGCGAATCTATAGATTATAATGGTGCACAGGTAGCTGCTTTATTAGGAGAGCTATTAGACCTGCCATCGATTTCCATCGCGAAGAAAGTTGACATTCAAGGAAACGAAGCAACAATAGATCGCGAAATTGAGGGCGGTAAAGAAGTGTTATCTGTTTCGTTGCCAGTTGTTATCGGAACTGCAGAAGGCGTAGCGGAACCAAAGATCCCGAATATGCGTGGTATCATGGGCGCTCGCACCAAGCCGCTACAGGTAGTAGAACCTATTGAAGTGGCAGAACTTGCTTCGATTGCTCGTTATGAAAGCCCTGCTCCGCGCGGAACAGTGAAATTAGTAGAAGATGTTGATCAACTTGTTCAATTACTTCACGGAGAAGCTAAAGTTATCTAATCATTTTTAAGCAAGAAAAACACATGGCAATATTAGTTTATATAGAAAATACAGAAGGCGTTCTTAAAAAATCAGCATTTGAGGTTGCATCCTATGCAAAAGCAATTGCTGATCAAAAAGGAGATACCGTAGTCGCTCTTTCCATCGGAAATGTAGCAGATGCTGAATTAGAGAAATTAGGCAAATACGGCGTTTCTAAAGTATTGAACGCTAGTCAAGATAATTTAAAGAACTTCGTGAACAAAGCATATGCGTCGATAATCGCTTCAGCAGCGAAACAAGAGCAGGCTTCCATTGTTGTTCTTTCCAACTCGTTCAGCGGTAAAGGATTGGCACCGCGCGTAGCAGCAAAATTAGACGCAGGTCTGGCTGATGGCGCGATCAACCTACCGACATGGAACGGCGACAGTCTGGAAGTGAAGAAAACAGCCTTCTCGAACAAAGCATTTGCGACGGAGGTTATTTCTTCTGCAAATAAGGTAATCGCATTAAATCCAAATGCTTTCGAATTAAAAGAAGCAGCAACGAGTGCAGAAATTGTAGCCTTTACGCCAGACGTTAATGCGAACGACTTTGCAGTAATGGTAAAAGACATCGTACGTGCAACCGACAAAGTTTCTCTTCCAGAAGCAGAAATCGTTGTATCAGCAGGCCGCGGGATGAAAGGTCCGGAAAACTGGGCTATGATCGAGGAGCTAGCCGATGTATTAGGTGCTGCTACAGCATGTTCTAAACCAGTTTCTGATGCCGGATGGCGTCCGCACTCCGAGCACGTTGGACAAACCGGTATTGTGGTAAGCCCGAACCTATACATTGCTATCGGTATCTCTGGCGCTATCCAGCACTTGGCGGGCGTAAGCTCGTCTAAAACTATCGTCGTTATCAACAAAGATCCTGAAGCGCCATTCTTTAAAGTGGCAGACTACGGCATCGTGGGCGACGCGTTTGAGATCGTTCCTAAACTAACGGAAGCAATCAAAAACTTAAAACACAACTAGTCTAAACTAAACAATGAACGGGTGGCCTTGGATAAAAATAACAAGGTCACTTTTTTTTTGCTTCGAATATTAGCATCTTTGTAATTCCGTTAACGATTTGTCAATGAAGAAAATCAAGTTAGATATTGTAGGATTATCGTATAGCCAAACACAATCTGGAGCCTATGCGCTAGTGTTGGGGGAAGTAGCAGGAAACCGTAGACTGCCTGTCATTATCGGAGGATTCGAAGCGCAGTCTATCGCGGTCGAAATCGAAAAAATGACGCCGAGCAGGCCATTGACACATGATTTATTCAAAGCTTTTGCTGATACATTCAACATTAAGTTGGAAGAAGTATTGATCTACAACCTCGTAGACGGAATATTTTTCGCCAAATTAATCTGCAATGATGGCGACAAGACCGTAGAGATAGATGCCCGCACTTCCGATGCTGTTGCTTTAGCAGTACGTTTCGAAAGCCCGATCTATACCTATGATTTCATTATGAATACCGCCGGAATCGTGATCGAAGGCAATGATTTTGCATTCTTGGAGAATATCGAAAACGTAGGATCGTACAAACAAACAGAAACAACGACTCCCGAGCCTGAGCCAACGCCAGAACCAAAAGAGCCCGTAAAAAACAAACCCTCTCCGTATGCATCGCTCACGATGGAACAATTGGAGAAAACCCTAGAAAAAGCGATTGAGAACGAGCAGTACGAAACCGCAGCCAAAATCAGGGACGAAATTGAGAAACGAAAATCTTAATTCATAGCTTTTAAATAATCTCACCTATAAGTATGTCTATTAAACTTAGGTTGACCATAATGAACTTCCTGCAATTCTTTGTGTGGGGAGCCTGGTTAATCACTATTGCCAACTACTGGTTTGGCACTAAACAATGGGACGGAACACAATTTGGCGCTATCTTTTCAACCATGGGGATCGCATCGCTTTTTATGCCGACCCTAATGGGGATCATCGCCGATCGTTGGGTAAATGCAGAACGATTGTATATAGGTCTACACTTCCTCTATGCAGTCTGCTTGGTCTACCTCGCACAGGTGCAAGACCCCGGAAGCTTTTTTAATGTGATGCTCCTGGCCATGTGCTGTTACATGCCGACCCTCGCATTATCCAACTCCATCGCTTATACTGCACTTACGCAGGGCAATTACGACCTCATCAAAGCCTTCCCTCCTATCCGTGTTTGGGGAACCGTAGGCTTTATCGCAGCCATGTGGATCACCAACCTGACGGGCAGCAAAGCTACCGAAGGCCAATTCTATATCGCCGCAGGTGGATCCGTCCTCCTCAGCGTCTATTCCTTTTTCAACCTACCTAAGTGTCCTCCGCAACATCATCTGAAAGAAAATGCTAGTCTAGCGCAAATGCTGGGCCTGGAAGCCTTTAAATTGTTTGGCAATTTTAAAATGGCTATGTTCTTTATCTTTTCGATGTTCCTGGGTGCGGCCTTACAATTGACCAACGCATATGGCGATGTATTCTTAGATGAATTTAAGTTCTTCCCGAAATGGGCGGACTCTTTCGTTGTCGAATATTCCACCATCATCATGTCGATCTCGCAGATATCCGAAACCTTATTTATCCTCGCTATTCCTTTCTTCCTGAAAAGATTTGGTATCAAGCAGGTCATGCTAATTGCAATGGTCGCTTGGGTATTGCGTTTCGCATTGTTTGCCTACGGAGATCCATCCGCCGGATTATGGATGATTATCCTTTCCTGTATCGTCTACGGTATGGCATTTGACTTTTTCAATATCTCCGGATCCCTATTTGTCGAGACCACGACAAACAACCAGATTCGCTCATCAGCGCAAGGCTTATTTATGATGATGACCAATGGTTTTGGCGCTGTACTAGGTTCTCGTGTTTCCGGATGGGTTATCGATAAGTACTATACGCTATCTTTCAACGATACGAGCTCGCTGGCGGGCTTTTTGGACACCACGCCAGACAATCAGTCTTTGTTGAATTTTATTGGCTCTCGCGGCGTAGAAATAACAAATGGCGTATTTGATAAAGTAATCCAACTAAAAGATTGGCAACATATCTGGATTGCTTTTGCACTATACACGCTTGTTGTAGCAATTTTGTTCGCTATTCTCTTCAGACATAAACATCAAGCAGATACACCTGTTAACCACTAACAGAGATTTCGCTAAACATATTAAAAACACCCGCTAAGGCTTTACCGATGTCCTAGCGGGTGTTTCGATTTAATGGCTTTCCTACAGAGCATTTTGGAATAGTCTGCTGCCTACTATTGGTGCTTCATTAAGATAGCCTCCAGTATAAGTGATATCTCCTTCTGCTTACTTACCTTCCAAGCCCAATATAAACCCAATGTATAACCCAATCAAACCCGCTCCAGAAGGGCTTTGATTGGATTATACATTGGGTATGATTGGAAAAGCTTTCAACGAAGGTCGGTTGGTCTCTCTACCAAAAAGTCGAAAGGACTTACGGGCTGCATAGGGAATAATAAAGTAGTCGTTTTGTTTATCTGGAGAATGCGGATAAAACGCTAAAGGGACAGCATTTTTATATTGACATAGATAAGGTCATATATCTACAACAGAATCAATGTCCCATTATTGAAAGGCGGACAAGAATGGAAGCGTCAGATGTTTTGTTGAAACGTGGTAGTTTCAACAAAAAAGCCTCCAATTTCTTGGAGGCCTTAAAATATGTACTATGATTAATATTTTAGAATTTGAGAGTTGGCTTAGAACTTGTAACCAGTCCAAGAGAACGCTGATGCATCAGCACCTTTTAAACCGTCTTTCTTAGTGATCGTAGCGTTTACGTCATTTTTGATCTTACCTTTATCTAATCCGTTTGCAGGATCGATAGTGTACTCAATTGACGTTCCGCTGTGACCAGCACCTTTACTATCTGTTAAGTCGATCAAATCAACTACAGTAGTTCCAGCTCCGAATTTAGCGTAAGCGTTTTTGATTGTCGCTTTAGCACCTCTACGGATTTTGAATACATCATGCATTGTTAAGTTTGCATCAGCACCTGGAGCGTTGTTGATGATCGTGATACCGTTGATTGTGAAATCTGATTGGTTGATGTCTGTAGGAGTTTCTCCATCTAAGTTACCATCAGCCTCAACACCACGTGGATCTTCAGTTACAGGTAAGTATTTCGCTTCTCTGATACCGTAAGCATTTGTAATAGTACCTCTGTATCCTTGAGAGAAATCGAACATATCATCTGTACAGTTCACTACTAAGATGTTAGTTGCATCAACAGTTCCACCAAAGAACTCGATAGCATCGTCATCACCGTATGATAAGTAGATGTTGCTTAATTTTGTTCCTTTACCAACACCGTTCAACGTTAAACCGTTGTGTTCCGCTTTTTGGTCGATACGAGCTCCTGTATATTCGATTTTTACGTAGTTCAATATACCTGAGTTATCATTTACATCATCGCCACCAAATTTGATTTTGTTGTTGATTTCTGTACCTGCATCACTTACCGCACCTTCTTTTCTTGAAAGAGGAGCTTTACCATTTAAGATGATACCACCCCAGTCACCTTGTTTCGGAGACGCTGCATTCGATGTAAACACAATTGGTTTGCTAGCTGTACCGTCAGCGATCAATTTACCGCCTTTTTCTACAAGGATGTAGATATCTGTACCATTAGCCGCAGCTTTGATCGTAGTACCTGCAGGAATTGTTAATGTTGCTCCTGAGTTTACTAAAACTGTACCAGATAATGTGTACTCAACGTTTGCATCTAAAGTTGTGTTTGCGGAAATATTTCCTTTTAATTCAGCTTTACCACCTGGAGTTGGTTTTACTGGTTCATCATCTGAACATGCTGTGAATGCGAATGCACCTGCTGCGAAAATTGCTAATAACTTTGTTTTCATAATCATTTAATTTCTATACAAAAGAACCACGTTAACATAACTTACAAGTTATCTGTGTGTTAACTTTACATTAAAACTTATAAGATAAACCTGCGCTGAAATCCATACCGCGCTTGTAGCGCTCAACCATCAATTTAGGAGCTCCGCTCGAGAAGTCCATAGACAGTTCGCGGTAAGGGTTAATGATGTTTTCGGCTTTAATAGAGAAGCCAATCTTCTTGTTTACAGTACCTCTTAAATTGAAATCTAAGGTCGGTACGCCTTTCTCCATGATGTTACCAAATCCTCTGGTACCGATTGAGAAAACGCGATCTGAGAAGTAATTGAACACAACCGTTGGCATCAATTCCACGCGGTTTAGGTTTAACTTATACGTTAAATCTGCATTGACCATCAATGGTGAAGCACCTTCTAATTTGTCCGATTCCTTCGTAAATTGCGCTAATGGATTTTCTAACTTTTGTTTAGAGTGTAAGTAAGATACGTTTAAGCCTGCAGATAGAACATTTTCACCGTTTGCTGTTGCAGTTTTGATTAAGTCTTTCTTGATTTCCATTTCGGCACCTAATACATCTGCAGAACCACCTACGTTCAGGAATGTTAAGGTATTACCTCCCGAAGGAATGGTAGATCTTCCAATAGGGTTTTTAATGTGCTTGTAGAATACACCAAAAGAAATCAACTCGCCACCTTCCGGGTATAATTCCCACTTCAAGTCTGCGTTGTAAGTCTCTGCAGGGATCAAGTCAGAATTACCTTCCGTATTGTTATTTTGTCCAGCGTAACGCATTGGCGCGATTTCAATAAATTGAGGCAACGTATATGTTTTGCTACCAGATGCGCGAAGAACCATCGCTTCACCTAAGTTATATTTCAAGTTAACACTTGGTAATAAGAATGATTTATCAATTTTCGAGGGGCCAATGATTTCACTTTGCGTCACGTTGGTATAGAAGTCAACATCTTGCGTCACCTTCTCGAATCTTAAGCCTACCATTGCTGTAAAGTCTGCATTGAATTGGTAAGTTGCGTTAGCTACAGCAGCGTGAATGTTCTTATTACCGTTGTAGTAGAAAGGAAGGAAAGCGAACTCATCATTCTTACCTCTTAAAGTAACCAGATTAAAAGTGCTACCTAGCTTTCCAGTATTGAAGTATTGGTCAGGATTAGTAGCGTCGATGTCATTACCGTAAGGAGGCAAAAGCTCATGATTGAAGATAGTAGCATTGAAATCTCTTTTGGTGATATTTCCGTTGTAACCGAAATCGATTTTTCTATCCAATCCATCTTCGTTATTCAATTTGTAGCTCACGATAGCACGGCTTACAATTCCTTTTTCTGTCATATCGGAGAAATAGCGCTCGTTGCTCCCTGCCGAATTGGTATTGAAGCGGTACTTCCCGCCGTTTTCTAAGAAACTATTTACTCTTCTATCCGGTTCGTTTCCGACAACATAGTTGAAACCAACAGCGACATCTGCACTCCAATTTTGATTGAACTCGTATTTTCCTAAAATCTGAGAAACCGAGATGTGGTTATCATTGATTTGCTGTCTTCTTGCAAATTCACGATCTCCTTCTACTTCATTTGCGTTGTGTCCAAAAAATTCGGAGAAATCTTGCACCTGATCGTGGATATATAAGGAGTTAAAGCTTAGCATCCCTTTGTCAAAAGCATAACGAAGGTTTACCATCGCGTTCTGCGATACATTGTATTGATTTCTGATGTATGTTTGATCCTGATAAACTTGACCGATAGTCGTTGCTGCTCCAACAACACCTTCCGCAAATCTATACTTAGAATCCATACCTCCGGTGAAGAACAAGCTTAATGTTTTTCCACCTAGATCAAAACGACGATTTCCTAAGATTTTGAAGTTAGAGTTGATTAAATTATCAATTGGTTTAGCAACCCAACTGTTTTTGAATGAGTAGTCGCTCAATGTATTGATATGGTGTTTTGAACCTCCATTTAAAGAGCCGAACCAGCTTGTGCCATCAATTCTTTTAAAGTTATCTTTTCCGATTGTTTGGGAATTGGCACCACCCGATACGGCAACTTCTAAACTATTTCCTGTTGCTTCTTTTGTAAAGATGTCGACATTTGCACCCGCAACATCACCACCGATTGTTGGATTAAACGTTTTGTTAACATTGATGCTCTGGATAACGTCTGAACTGAAGAAATCTAAAGAGATATTTTTATATAATGGGTCCTCAGAAGGTAATGGTAAACCGTTCAGTGATGAGGAATTGTAACGATCGCCTAGTCCACGTACGAATACGTTTTTAGCTCCCTCTTGTCTTGATACTCCTGCCATTTTGGTAAGGGCTGCGCGCGCATCACTCACACCTTTCCTAGACAGTTCTTGTGTTCCGATAGACTCAACCATTAGGTTAGATTTGCGTCTTTCCTCCAAAAGCGCAAGCTCTGTAGCCTTCTCTCTGCGTCTCGTAACCACGACTTCTTCAATGACAGCATCCTTGTTCTTTAAAGCGAAAGATACAAACTCTGTGTCTGAAGCACTTAGGGTAAATGTAATCTCTTGTCCGTCGTACCCCATAATGCTTGCGCGAATAAGATATTCGGCAGGTTTGTTACTCGGTAGTGGAATGTAGAACTCGCCTTTTTCATTGGTCGTTGTTCCTAATTGTGAGTTGGCAATAGTAATGGTTGCCCCTTTTAATGGCTCGTAGTTTTCAACGTCAACTACAACCCCTTTTACACCGTATGCTACTTGTTGTGCATTGGCAACTAGCGTCGCAACACATAATAGCATAACCGTAAACAATGTTTTAATACAATTCATAGTATGTTAATATTATGTTGCAAAACTATAAGCTAGTTGTTATGTGAATATTAACGTTCCATTATCTTAATATAAGCGGTTCGTTAACGAATTGTTAAGAAGTAGGTAGCTCAGATTAATGGTTTTTATATTGGGAGAAACGGGTAATTAGTGCTAAATTGCAACAAAGTAACATTATGAACGATTTTGTGCTACACACAGAAAGTTTGTCCTATCAATATCCTAAAGGATCCAAACTTATATTTGAAAATCTTAATATCCCGACACAACAGCATACGCTTATCTTAGGCGAATCTGGCTCTGGAAAGTCCACACTATTGAACCTGATTGCAGGTTTTTCGGCACCCACAACGGGAAAAGTCTATATACAAGGCCAAGATATCTACCAATTACAAGAGACTAACTTGGATAAGTTCCGTGCGAAGAATCTAGGATTTATCTTTCAAGAGGCCCACTTATTAAAGAACCTGACTGTTGCAGAGAATATCAAGCTTGCTCAATCGCTTGCCGGCTTTCCCGTCAACGAGTCGGAAGTTGCTACTTTATTAGAAAAGCTTCAATTAGCGGCATTATCTAATCGTAAGCCGAATGAGCTCAGCCGTGGGCAGGTGCAGCGTGTTGCAATCGCCAGAGCATTGATCAATAGGCCTGCGCTATTGATTGCCGACGAGCCGACGGCTTCTTTAGATGATAAGAACACCTTTTTGGTAATCGAGCTCATCAAAGCATTGGCTGACGAACAGGGTAGCACCCTGATTATCTCGACGCATGACAAAAGGTTAAAAGACGAATTCAATAATAACTATCAACTATCGGCATTATAAGATGAATATATTTCAACTAGTCTGGAAGAATATCACACAGCAATGGGGGTCGACCCTCTTGAGTATTATTTTAACGGCCTTCGGTGTAGCGATATTGGTCAGTATATATATTACAAGCGATACGTTTGAAAAACAATTAGATAATAATAGTAAGCAAGTTGATTTGGTAGTCGGCGCGAAAGGAAGCCCGCTACAATTAATCTTGAGCACCTTATATCATATCGATAACCCAACGGGGAATATCAAGCTTGCGGAAGCCGAGAAATTGAAAGAGAACCCGTTCATCGAAACTGCTGTGCCGATTTCCTTAGGTGATAACTTTAAGGGGCATCGCATTATCGGAACGGACACCAGCTACATGGGGCTTTACGAGCTTTCGTTAGCAGAAGGCAAACTATGGGCAAAGAGCTTCGAAATCGTATTGGGGAGCGAAACTGCGCGCAAGCATCAGCTGAAGCTGGGGGATCAAATTCATAGTGCACATGGTTTGGCAGAGAATGCGCATGTGCATGACGAGCATCCTTTTACGGTGGTCGGTATCTTAAAACCCTCCGGATCTGTTGTTGATAATTTGATTCTTTGCGACTTGCAAAGTGTTTGGGACGTGCATGGCATCAGTCATGATGATCATGAGCATGAGCATGACCACGAAGGTCACAACCATGCGCATGATGACCACGACCATGATCACGACCATGCAGATCATCAGCATGAAGAACATGCAAATAGCGCGGCGGCTAACGCTGAAGCACACGATCACGAGGGGCATGACCATGAAGGACATGATCACGAAGGTCATAATCATGATGCACATGAGCACCAACATGCTGCAGTAAGCCCTGCAGATGCAAAACAAGCAGCAAACAGCGAGCAGACGGATAGCATTGTTTCCGAGCGCCCGAGAGATAATGTCATCGTTAAAAGCATTGCCGAGGATGTAGTTCAGGATCATAGCTTGGAGATTACCGCATTATTGGTGAAATACAGCTCACCGGCGGCTATTGGCGTGGTACCTAAGATGATCAATCAATCGACGAGTATGCAGGCAGCATCCCCCGCATTGGAAACGGCAAGGTTGTTTTCTCTATTAGGCGTGGGTATTGACTCTCTAGAGATATTGGCGTATGTAATTATGATTATCGCCGGTTTAAGCGTATTCATCAGCTTGTACAATGCGTTGAAAGATAGAAAATACGATTTGGCTATTATGCGAGCATTGGGAGCCTCGAAAGTTAAACTATTCGCCTTGCTTTTGGTCGAAGGATTGGTGATCACCACGATTGGTGGATTGCTGGGATTGCTATTCGGACATTTAGGCTTGTATTTTATCAGTACGCAGACGAGCCAAAGTGCAGATATCATCCAAGCGTTTAGTATTTATAGCAAGGAATGGTTAATTTTGCTGACTGCATGTCTAATCGGCGTGATCGCTTCGGTTATTCCAGCAATTAAAGCATACAACACAACCATATCGACGATATTAGGGAATAAATAAGATGAAGAGAATATTATTTACAGTATTATTAATCACATTAACAATCACTTTTTCGAAAGCGCAGATCGGTAATTATAATCAAAATCAGGTGCCCGATCATACACCAATGATGAACAGCACTTGGGAGGCAATCGATAAAATGATGTATAAGGTTTCAACGGTCGGAAACAAAAAGGTGTACACACCTAGCTATCCTGCACCTTTGAAGAAATTAGAAAATACGATTGTAGAACTTCCTGGATATATCGTACCGCTAGTTAGTGGAAGAAATCACAGTACATTTATGTTGTCGGTACTACCTATTACGCAGTGTCAATTCTGTGGTACCAACGGTATCCCGCCAATGGTAGAAATCTTTATGAAGAAAGGTACAGTGAAGTTTTCGGATGAGCCCATTAAGTTAAAAGGAAAGATGAAGTTCAATCCGGAGCCTTTAAAAGGGAATGCCGAGATTCAAATCTTTGATGCTGAATTAATCAATTAACGATTCAGGAGAGCAATCTCCAAACAGGCATAGAGGGCGGCAGTTTCAGTTCGCAGCCTCGCTTCGCCTAAAGATATAGGATGGAATCCAGCAGCCAAGGCTTGCTGGATTTCTTTTTGTGAGAAATCGCCTTCCGGCCCGATCAAAACAAGATAGCTTTGATCTTTTGGAAATGCTTGGTTTAAGTATTTCTTATCATCATCCACACAGTGCGCAATGGCTTTCACGCTTTCGGACTCCTTTTGCTGAGCGAGGAACTTATCGAAGCTTATAGCCTCGTTTATGCGCGGCATATAGGCCTTCAACGACTGCTTCATAGCCGAAACGACTACTTTGTTCAACCGATCTATTTTGACCTCCTTACGCTCCGAATGCTCACTTATTAAGGGAGTAATTTCTTGAATGCCTATTTCTGTGGCCTTCTCTAGAAACCATTCGATACGATCGATGTTCTTAGTCGGTGCAACCGCAATATGTAGATGATAACTGGGCTTCTGGAATTCGAATGTTCTGGAAAGAATCTGAAGCGTACAGCGCTTCGGATGAGCATCAATAATTTCAGCCTCATACATGCCCCCACTCCCATCGATCAGTTGTACGGTATCCGAAACTGTCAAACGCAACACACGTACGGCATGCTTGCTTTCTTCCTCACTTAACTGATAGTGGGAAGCCTGTGTATCAATATCGGGAGTATAAAATAAATGCATGTTTGATTATTCTTATTCCTCGTCGTCGTCGTGAGCAGTCTCAATTAAATCAAGCTTAACGAACTCGATATTCTGCTGTGTTTTCTTCATGATCGTAAAGCAGTAACCTAGCTCCTCTTTGCTGTCGCCAACATCTGGGATACGCTCGAAGACATGGCTCACTAAACCTGCAATCGTATCATAGTCCGAACTCTCTGGAAGCTCCAAGGGTAAGAAGCCATTTGCATCATGAACGCTTGCACCGGCATCGACCATGAATTCTGTTTCAGAGATTTGTTCAACTACTGGAGTTTCCTCATCATACTCATCCTGGATTTCTCCAACAAGTTCTTCAACGATATCTTCTAATGTCACCATACCGGCAGTTCCTCCAAATTCATCTAATACGAAAGCGATTTGAATGCGCTTCAGCTGAAACTCCGTCATCAAATCATTGATCTTCTTCGTCTCAGGGATGAAATAAGGCTTACGCATGATGTTCTTTAGCACAACCTCTTTACCCTTAACCAACAAAGGAAGGATATCTTTCGTGTGAACAACACCAATAATCTGGTCAATACTATCATCGTAAATTGGAATACGAGAGTATCCCTCTTCCGTAACGGTCTCAATAAAGTCCTCCGCTGTTTCATCTTTTTCAACAGCGACGATCTTCGTACGAGGAACCATAATATTCTTTACGATACGCTCGTTAAAATCGAATACGTTCTTGATAAGCTCATGCTCAGAGTTGTTCAAAGCACCGCTTTCTTTCCCTTTTTCTAAAAGGTATTGCAACTCCTCCGAAGAGTGGCTAGCCTCATGTGCACTTACTTGAATTCCGATCAATCGTAACAAGAAATTCGCGAATCCGTTCAATAAGTAAATAATCGGCTTAAAAACGTAGTAGAAAAATTGCAGTGGAATAGCCACCTTCATCGTGGTAGCAACAGGCTTCTGTATCGCGATCGACTTCGGCGCCAATTCACCAAATACAATATGCATAAAGGTGATGATACTGAAGGCTAATACATGGCCTAGGTTGGTCGCCAGTTTCCCAGATAGCTCAACATTGAACCATCCAAAGATCTGATGAACAATCTGCGTCATAACAGCCTCTCCGACCCATCCTAGGGCAAGAGACGCAAGGGTAATACCTAACTGCGTTGCAGCGAGATAACCATCCAGATGTTCTGTTATATTCTTCGCGATCTGCGCGACTTTACTTCCTGATTTAGCTTGAAGCTCTATTTGAGAAGCTCGAACTTTAACAATAGCAAATTCAGCTGCAACAAAAAAACCATTAGCCAGCACTAAAAAAATAGTCCAAAAAATATCAATTGCCATTAGTCAGGTCTTTATTTCCGAATTGTGTTTTGTATAGTTGTAAACTCTCTAATATAACATTTTGAGCATCAGTTTGCCCAGAAATATTTTCAATTTTTATCGACTTGTTATCGATGGATTTATAGGTTTGAAAGAAATGGGTAATTTCCTTCATGCTATGAGGGGGAAGTTCTGAAAGATCATTCAGATAATTTAGGCTTGCGTCGTTCTTGGCGACAGCAATGATTTTATCATCTTGCTCGCCAGAATCCAGCATGCGCAAAACACCAATAACCTTAGCATCGACAAGCGAGTAAGGTTCTAAGTCTTGCGAACATAGCACTAAAATATCAAGGGGATCTTTATCACCACAATAGGTCTGTGGGATGAAACCATAATTAGTTGGATAGACTACCGAAGCATTCAGTACCCTATCCAACTTTAATAGACCGGAGGTCTTATCAATTTCGTATTTCGCTCTAGAACCTTTACTTATTTCAATGACAGCAGTTACTACTTTCGGAGCTTCTTTGCCCGGAGAAACCTGATGCCAAGGATGTTGCTGTGCATTTGCAGAACTAATCCCGACAAACAGCAACAGTATTATGGTCCAGAGCCTATCGACGTCGTCCATATTGATGGTTATTTGTTTCGAATTTCCTTATTGTACAATTCAACGCTCTCTAAAATAATGTTTTGAGCATATGAACGTCCATATAAGTTTTCAATCGTCACGTTTTTACCTTCTAAGGCTTTATAGTCTTGGAAGAAACGAACGATCTCTTTCATTGTATGTGGAGGAAGCTCTGATAAGTCGTTAATGTAGTTAACAGACATATCGTGCTTTGCAACCGCAATAATTTTATCATCTTGCTCGCCATTGTCGATCATGTGCATAACACCGATAACTTTAGCCTCGATTAAGCTCATCGGATACACATCCACTGAACATAAAACAAGAATATCCAATGGATCCTTATCATCACAGTAAGTCTGTGGGATAAAGCCATAGTTGGCAGGATACATTACGGAAGAAAATAGGACGCGGTCCAACTTGATTAATCCACTATCTTTGTCGATTTCGTATTTCGCTTTTGAACCTTTAGGAATTTCGATAATAGCATTCACGGAATTAGGCAAGTCTTCTCCGGGAGAAACTTGATGCCAAGGATGTTGTGTACTCATTAAAAATTACTGTTTGTTTATTTCGTCTTTCTTTGTTTTTCTATTTTTCAACCAACGTTTTAATAAAGCAATTACGATAGGCAAGAATGCAATAACAATCAACGCCACGATAATATACTCTACATAGTTGATAATTTCTGGAAACTTAATACCCAAATAATACCCTGTCAATGTCAATAACGACACCCATAAAAAGGCACCAAATACATTGTAGAATACGAATTTGCGGAAGTTAAGTTGCACTACACCAGCAAATATGGGTGCAAATGTACGAATAATAGGGACAAATCGACCAATTATTAACGCCGTACCGCCATATTTTTGAAAAAACTCCTCCGCCATGATGACGTATTTTCGTTTGAAAAGTAGGGAATCCTTTCGCTTAAAGAGCATGGGCCCCGTTCGATATCCAAACCAATATCCCGCAAAATTCCCGAGAATACCGGCGGAAAGAATACCAAAATAAAGCGTTACTATATCAACATCGATCTTATTCGCTGCACAGAAGAGTCCAGCTAAGAAAAGTAAATAATCACCAGGCAAAAAGAAACCGAAAAACAAACCGGTTTCCGCAAAAACAATAAGACAAACGATGTAAAAACCACCGTGACTTAATAGATATTCAGCATCTAGCAATTGTTGAAAAGACAACAAATATTCTTGCATAATATATTCAATAGTTCCTTCTAAACCTTAACCCAACTACAATAGTGTAACAACCACTATCGGAACCGTTCAAGTCAAATTATTATGGATTGGTAATCGATGAAATGGCCTCGCGGATGTTCTCAGCGATAGATTCCATTACATCTTTTTCCAATGTCAGCTTTGGTCTTTCAAAATTCATATCCTGCACATGATTCAACGGAATCAAGTGGATGTGTGCATGCGCAACTTCTAGTCCTACAACAGCGACGCCTACCTTTTTACATGGAAATGCTTTTTTAACCCCTTGTGCTACGATTTTCGCAAATACCCACATACCCATATAATCGTCATCATCGATGTCGAATATATAATCGGTTTCCTTTTTAGGGATAACTAATACGTGACCTTCAGTTAGTGGATTTACATCTAAGAATGCTAAATAATCATTGCTTTCGGCTACTTTGTAGGCTGGCACCTCTCCAGCAACTATCTTAGAAAATATTGTAGACATAAACTAATTGTTCAATCGTGAGAAACAAAGATAATAAAATTCTACACATATGCACGTCCGAAGAAGGTATATTATCGGTCATATTTAAGGCTAATTAGGCAAAAGAAAAGCCCCAATCTCTTGGGGCTATATAGGGTAAGGATGTGCGGTTATGGCATACCGCACATAACCTAATATCTCTTATCTACTAATCTCTAGGACTTCTAATTCCATCTGACCCGCCGGCACTGCAACCGAAGCTACATCACCAACTTGTAAGCCTAACAATCCTTGAGCAATTGGCGACTTCACAGAGATTTTCCCTGCTTTTAAGTCAGCTTCCGTCTCAGAAACTAGTTGATAGGTCATCACTGCACCTGTCTTCTTATTCTTGATCTTTACAAAAGATAGAGCAAGAACCTTAGAAGTGTCTAGATTAGACTCATCGATGATGCGTGCAGATGCTAATACCTCTTCTAACTTTGCAATCTTTGCCTCGTGAAGCCCCTGAGCCTCTTTCGCGGCATCATATTCTGCGTTCTCCGATAGATCGCCCTTATCTCTTGCCTCTGCAATAGCCTTAGCTATGTTTGCACGTCCTTCTGTTTTCAGGTATTGAAGCTCTTCTTTTAATTTAGTCAAACCTTCTTCAGTGTAATAAGTTACTTCTGCCATAATATGAACCTTTTACGCGTTACTATAATTTTAAATTTATAAACAAAAAAAAAGAACAAGACCATACCATCCAGAGGGACAACATGGTCTTGTACTTCTTACGAAGTTAAAAAATATTTTCTAATAAAACAAATTTATGAAGCGCCTTCTTCTTCCTCTTCTTCGCTGATGAAACGATACCCCAAACCACGTACAGTTTGCAGATAGTAAGGCTTATCCGGATTCGTCTCAATCTTCTTACGAAGACGTACGACGTGCATATCCAAGGTGCGCGTATTGACGTTCGAGCTATAACCCCAAACAACCTCCATCAGTTCTTCACGAGTGATGTCCTTACCTTTGTTCTGTAAGAAATGAAGCAAAATACGGTTCTCCAATATCGTAAGCTCAATCTTCTTACCATCTCTGATCAACGAGTGTACATTAGGATGATGTTCCGTATCACCGAAGTAATACACTTCATTTTGAACCTTCGGCACAAAGAAGCGTACTTTATTCTCGATCATAGCTACCAACACGTCCATATTGAACGGTTTAGTGATATAATCTGTTACGCCGTAGCTATAGGCGTCAATCTTATCAATATCCTGTGATTTTGCAGTCATCATGATAATGATATTCTCAAATCCAGCTTTACGGATTCCTTCGCAGACCTCGATTCCCTCTTTGCCGGGGAGCATCCAGTCTAACAATACAATATCAGGCGACGATTCTAAGATCAACTTTTCAGCCTCCAGACCGTCACTACATTGGATGACATTATAATTTTCAGTTTGAAGTCGATGGCTTACAAGAAAACGCAAATTATCGTCGTCCTCTACAACTGCAATAGTTATTTCTTTGTTCATAGTTAAATACTAGGGATTATCTTGGAAATATCAACGTAAATACGGTTCCTTCACCTTCAATGCTACTTACTTTGATCTCTCCGCCCATAAATTCAGTAATTTCTTTACAAAATGCCAGTCCTAATCCTACACTACCACTTTGATTGAACTGGTTCTTAACTCTATAAAATTTCTTAAATATATTTCTAAGCTCGTTCTTATTAATTCCAATTCCTTTGTCCGAAAACTGAATCACAAAATTCTTCTTATTTTGCTCTACACTAATATCTATAAATTTTCTTGAAACTTCGGAATATTTATAGGCATTATCAATCAAGTTTTGGAACACCGAATTTAACAAAATCGGATCCGTGTACATGCTACTGTCAACGTCGATTTTTGAAGTTAAATTCAAATCTGGATATTTAATCTTCGTCGCTGCAAATATCTCCTCGCAAAAACTGTTCAAATCCACGTATTCTCCCTTAAATTTTAGAGATTTATTTTCTATCTGCGTGAATGACAGCAGTTTATTCATCAAATTATTTAGCTTATCCGCTTCCTGATCCAAGATTTTCCCATACATATGTCGCTCTTGATCAGAAATCTTCTCCGCACTTTTGATATTATTCCCAGCAATCTTAATCACACTAACAGGCGTTTTAAATTCGTGGGTCAAGTTATTGATGAAATCATATTGCAATTGAAACAGCCTACTATTGATCGCGATATTTCGGTAGATCAAGTAAACAATCAATAGCAGAACGGCATACAGCAACGATACGCCCAACACTACCGGAAAGAACTGTCTATTAATCTCTCCTCGCAAGAACTGTTCCGATGAGTCAAATTGCAGCTTATATTCTGATAATGCACCGGGTAGTGGCATTTCTGTGCTGATAAAACCTTCCTCTTCCGTCAAGTTAGGATCAGCAATCGCCAGAACATTTATTTTCTCATATAATCGTGGCTGAACGTTCTCAATCTTAATCTTTGCTGGATTTATCTTATAAACAAACAAGTCCTGATCATAGGCAACATCATTCGTTACGGTATCTTCCATCAAAGTTTTATACGCTCGCAACGTACTGACGCGCGGAATATTCAAATATGTGACCTTTCCGGGCACTGTATTATAAAATATACGGTAAATATCATTCTCGGTCAGCGACGTCGAATCATCCAACACGTCCAGAAAGTTGACCATTTTGATGGCCATATTGTTAAAATCGTCCGAAGTCGGTCTATTTTCCGTTTCGTCGATGCGGTTCCGAAGCAATCTATTACGCTCATCGAGCTTGAAGGAGTAGATGGATTGCGGAAAGATCAACAGATTCTGAAACCGAACCCCTCTAACAGCGCTGTTTTGATTCGTGAAGAGAACGTCATAAAACACAACTTCATCCACAAAAGGATTCTTACGAAGAATCTTCTCAGCATAAGTAACCGCATGCACAGAATCCAAATAACCTTGGTAGTTTGAAACTTCGGATATGCTGTTATTAAAGAAATTATTGAATGGTTTAAGGGTCGCATCGAAAACATCGACCTTGCGGTTATAGAATTCCGACTCGACATAGTTTGACATCATCACACGAGCGAGGAATACGGCGATAATGTAGAGAATAGTCAGGAAGGCCACGAAGGCAACCAACAAACCCAAATTTTTCCGATATCTACTCGTTTTTTTGATCATGCCGAAGGCTATTTCAAATTCTCAGCTAAAAAACGCTCTATTTCTTGGTAGTATTCAACAACGTTCTCCTCGTTTCTAAAACGCTTACCTTCGTCTTTCTTGAATATATATCGCACCGGAACCTGATTACTTTTCAATTTACTTACGAACTGATTCGCATCCGTAACAGATGTGTACTTATCTTTCCCGCCTTGGAAATATAAAATCGGAATACGCACCTTATCTGCATGGAAAATCGGCGATATCGCCTGAAACAACTCAGATTCCTTTTCCGGATTTCCTATAATCCTATAATAAAGTTGCACATAATGCTTCAAATGCGGGGGAATTTCCCTGAAATATGTAAACAAATTACTATACCCCGAAGAAGAAATCGCACAACGATACATCGGATTAAATACCGATGCATACAATGCGGAATACCCTCCGAAGCCTGCTCCCATAATCGCGATCCTATCCTTGTCGGCAATCCCCTGGTGAATCAACCAGGCAACACCGTCGGAAATATCAGACTGGATTTTACCGCCCCATTCCTTGAAACCCGCGGTCCAAAATTCTTTACCATATCCCATCGAACCCCTATAGTTCACCTGGAACACCGCGTATCCACGATTCGTCAGAAACTGAACTTCCGAATCAAAGCCCCATTCATTCCGACGATTCGGACCGTCGTGAACCAAGACCACAACAGGGCAATTCTTTCTACCCGATTTCGGATAGGTGATATAAGCGTGGATGGTTTTGTTATCCCGTGACAGATAACTCACCTCCTCCA
This sequence comes from Sphingobacterium sp. UBA6645, assembly GCF_002455685.1. NCBI lineage: Bacteria > Pseudomonadati > Bacteroidota > Sphingobacteriia > Sphingobacteriales > Sphingobacteriaceae > Sphingobacterium > Sphingobacterium sp. UBA6645. The sequence goes on along the minus strand of NZ_DKLH01000084.1, from coordinate 69,020 downwards.
TATTATTGAGTTTCAAATCTTTTAGCTTCGGGTTGTCCTCTGATAGCAATTTCAACTCTTTATTCGCTTTATTGAAATAATAAAGCTCACCAGGATGCACATCGCTGTACGCCCGAACGATAAAACCATTCAAGGAAGTATCGCTATCAAAGAAATCAATCTCCATCTCCGGAAACTTCGACTTTAGATACTCGTAAGCCTCCTTGAAAGAAGGGTTGATCATCGATTTTTTATTCCGATTGACGAATGAACTGGTGTACAAAAGCTCTTGAAGATTACTAGAATAGCCTTCGAAATTCAAATCGCCTAATTTATCCTCATATAAATTACGTATCTCCTTCCCTTGCGAAGCGTCATACTCCACTAGTGACATCTTATCGCGCTGGTCATTTGACAAAGCGTAAATAAGCGACTTCGACCCCTTCACAAAACCCATCGGAATAAACGTCGTTTCGAAATCATTGCGCATCACCTCACGAAAAGGCTCCGCCTCCGATGCACGATAAAGGATAGATTCTTGCACACTGTCGCTGGTGAGCGCCAAACGAACCACACCATCGGGTGAACCTATCCAATTGACAACGTTTCCAGGATTTTTATAAATCATCTCACTTGGTCGACCGTCTAAATGAACTCGATACAGGTCAAAAAGCGACGAATCACGCTTGTTCATTCCTACCACCAGACTTCCCTGTGTGCTACGCAAAGGGCCAATCCAGCGAAGCTTCACATCATCGGTTTCCACCAAAGGATGTCGTTCCTCTGTATGCACGTTGATGCGAAACAATCGCAAGCTATCGCTCATCGACTGCGTATTGGAAAATATAATCTGCTCATCGTCTGCCCAAAAGAAACCTTGAACATTGAGACTTGATTGGTAAGTAAGCTGTTTAGAAGAATCTGGCTGTATTAAATCGAGAACAAAGATATTCTTGCAGTGGTCGTGTACACCTAAATAAGCAATCTTACTACCATCGGGCGATAGTCGAAAATTACTCTTATCCGGTTTTACAAAGAAGTCCTCAACAGGTATGATTTCATCACGTCCATTTTTTGACTTACAGGATGCTGCAGCCAACAAAACGCTCACAAGAAAAATCAAAATTCTAAAATTCATATTATTAACCAGCCTCTTTATCAAATATTAGAAAAAAATGTCGGAAAGTACGTTTTGCAACCTTATTTTTACAGCGGCAAACAACCCTATAGCATTATGTTTTTATACAATGTTTCTATTATTATCGAAGATTCTGTTCATCAGTCCTTACTTGATTGGATAAAACAACAACTCTTAACTAACGGAGATCCAGCATTAAAATTGTTAAAAATGCTTTACTCTCCTCATGAAGGACAAACCTATTGTTTACAGATAGTAGTGGAGGATGAGCAGGCAATTGAAGACTTTAAAGCTGGACTTATTCAAAATCTACAGGAACATATAGCATGCAATTATCAAGATAAAGCTTTTATTTTCGATAGTGTGATGCAATACATCCCACAACAATAAGAACCTTACAGCTTATTTTTAACTTCCGCGTATTTTGGATTATACGATACTTTTGGCGATAAATAATGCAAAAGTACCAATCTGGAATAGCGGTAGTTAAAAGGAGCAAAAAGTACAATTGTCGTGAAAAGCACGATGATATAGGTCCATGGCGATTCGCTCTTTGTCGCTAAGGCGGTTACCAACGCCATACAGAGCACCTCTCCTACTGAAAAGGCATAACTTACGTACATCGCTGCATAGAAATAACCCGGCTCAATCTCAAATTTGAATCCACAGTGCGGGCAATGCTCGTGCATCTTCTGCCTAGAAAGTCCATATGCAGAGCCGGAGAACATCTTCCCTGTTCTACAACGTGGACATTTCGATGAAAGTACTGCTTGAAATTTTGAAATAGACATCTATTCTTCCACTCCTTTTGCTACTGTAAAAGAATTGGAAGAACCGGTATGGCGGAATTTCTTATACCATAGAAATCCAACCCCCGCGGCAATCAGAAAAGGCATAGCTAAAAGGAATAAAATCCCGTCATTAAGCCCCTTGCCTTGGGTATTGCCGTCCTGCGTACTATTCTCTGCGTTAAGAGAACACATTGCACATTGAGCTGAAGCCGTAGAAGTATAACCAACGCCCGTAAACGTCAGAAACAACACAAACAACAATCTAAAGGAATGTTTACGAATCATGCCACAAAGTTAAGTATTTAATCTAACAATCTTATACCTTATCGCTTAGCAGGACATTGAATTTCTCCCAAAAGCCATCCACTGGAAGTGGTGCCTTAATTAGCATAGCTTCTTCTTTTATAGGATGTTCGAATGCCAGAGAGCGAGAATGGAGACATATCGTACGCTTTAAACTACCGCGCGGATATCCATATTTATTATCCCCAACGATCGGGCAGCCCATATACGCCAGTTGACTGCGGATCTGATGCGTACGGCCTGTTAGCGGATTTACTTTCAATAAATAAAAACCGTCTAAATGGCCAATAACTTCGTAATCAAGCTCTGCAAAACTTCCATTCTTCACTTCACGATCATACGCCTTGGTAATCATTTTCTTCCGATCCCGAAGCAACCAGTTTTTCAAAGTGCCTTTCATATGCGGCGGCTTTTCGCGAACAACTGCCAAGTAAGTCTTTTTTACCTTACGATCATGAAACAAACGGTTCATACGATCTAATCCCTTACTGGTCTTCGCGAATAAAATCATACCGCTCACCGGACGGTCTAATCGATGGATTACCCCAAGAAAAGCGCCGTTAGGCTTCTGATATTTCTCTGCTACGAAATCCTTCACCATCTCTTCCATCGACTTATCGCCGGAATTATCTACCTGAACGATATCGCCGCCACGCTTATTGATTGCTATATAGTGATTGTCCTCGTATAAAACATCGCTTTCCGTAATATTTGCCATATCTCGTCTTTCTGGTTTACAATGCAAACCTATTATATTTAAATAAAAAAAGCGACCCGTGGCCACTTTTTAATCTTTTTATTGGAGCAGCGTGCTGCTCCATTTGAAATTAATTTGTTAAAGTATCTTGAGCTTGAGCTGCTTCCTCTTTCGCCTTCTTTTTAAAGAAGCCTCTTAACAAGAAGTTGCTTTGCAATGCCTCCATATTTTGATCAAGCTTCTCCGTTCCCATATTCAGGTTCTTTAAGATTTGCTTAATCTCATTAGCAGCCTCTGCATCATTGGTAAGTACACCAATCGCATTATTCTTATCATTCAAACGCGCTGTTGTCTCGTTCAGATTCGCCATCAAAGCGGATGCAGTTTGCGTTACGCCCTGCAACTGTGCTGCCGATTCACGTAAGCTGGCAAATACCTGTGTATCGGTCGAAAGATCATGAATCAATCCCTGATCTGAATTCAATTTATTGGTCAATGTCACCAAATTATTTACCGCCATATTCGCAGTTGTCATCGTTGAATTCAAAGAGTTGACAGACTTTCTTAAGTTATTAGCAATCTCTTCGTCCGTCATCAATGCCCCAACAGCACCTTTACCTTCAACCATCTGCTTAGACAGGGTCGCAAAGTTCTTCGTAATTTCTAATAAGTTTTCATTGTTCACCTGCAATGTGGAAAGCATCGCCTCCATACCGCCGGAAACGCCCGATTTGATTACATCACCATCTTTAATTGCCGGGATATTCTCACTACCGCCCACCAAACTAATGATCGCATTACCAATCAAACCGTCAGAACTAAGCGTCGCAATAACATCCTTACGGATAAATTGGCTCGATTTCTCTTCCACACTCATCACAACCCGCACATTCTCAACGCTCTCAAACTTAATCTCTTTGATGATACCCACCTTGACTCCCGAGAACCAAACGTTGTTACCAACTTTTAAGCCCTTCACATCTTTGAAATAGGTTGTCAATGCCAGATTCTTGCTAAATTTATTTTGTTGTGTACCCAACACTAAAATACCAGCCACCAAAATAACTAATCCTATCAAGGTAAATAAACCTACGATAATCGATCGTTTTCTCTCTTCTGTTGTTGCCATAAATTGTATTATACAATAAAATTATAATCATAGAAAGGCTTAACCCTTTCATCATTTGTATCAAATATCTCGTCGAATTTGCCAACGCGCTCAAATCGTCCGTCTAACAACATCGCTACACGATCGCCAACCATCTTCGCACAAGCTAAATCGTGCGTAATAATGATAGAAGAAGTTTTATATCGCTCCTGCACCTCATTGATCAAGGAGTTGATATCCAAACAGGTAATCGGGTCAAGACCCGCTGTAGGCTCATCATACATCATAATATCAGGGCGCAAAATTAATGTTCTGGCAATACCGATACGCTTACGCTGACCTCCGGAAAGCTCTGATGGCATTTGATTGATGGCACGAAGCAAACCTACACCATCCAATACGTCTTCCACCTCGCGATTGATCTCTGCTCTTGTGAGATTACGTTTATTACGAACCAATGGAAACTCCAAATTCTCGCGAACCGTCATACTATCGTATAAAGCCGAGTTCTGGAAGGAAAAACCAATACGCAAGCGTAGCGCGCGCAATTCCTTCTCGCTCAATTCGTTCACCGTCTCGCCAAGCACGTGAATGTTTCCCGAGTCAGGTTTCAAAAGTCCCGAAATCAGCTTTATTAATACGGATTTACCAGTACCCGAACGGCCTAGTACAACCAGGTTTTCACCATTATAAAGCTGCAGATCCACATTGCGCAACACGTGCAGATCACCAAAAGACTTACTGACACCATCAACATGGATGACAACATCATCGTAATTAATCTGAGCTACTTTTTTCTGTTCCATACCTGATTACCCCATTAAAGCTAAAATTTGAACAATCAGTAGTTCCTCAATAAAAACAATAAACATCGAGGCTACAACGGCGCTATTGGCAGCCTTTCCTACTCCCTCTGTTCCTTTTGAAGAATAATAACCTACGTAGGTACTAACGAAGCCAATCGTGAATCCAAAGACGATTGCACGGAATACCATCGCAAAAACATCTTTTGGAGCAATCGCCTCAAAAACTTGGGTAATATAACTTAATACGCTAAGTTGGTCTTTCGATATAATACTCAGGTACCCTCCCGCTAAACCGATACCAGACACGTAAAAACACAATACCGGAATCATGATGGTCGTTGCGAGAATACGCGTACTGATCAAAAATTTAAATGGATTGGTTCCTGAAACCTCCATCGCGTCAATCTGCTCCGTAACGTTCATCGAACTTAATTCGGCACCGATCTGAGAACCCACCTTGCCCGAAGCAATCAAAGCGGTAACCAAGGGTGCTAATGCACGAACGATAGCAATAGAAATTAAATTGGGAAGCCAAGAGGCTGCACCGAACTCTTCCAAAGAGGGCCTGGACTGTTTCGTAAATACAAAACCCACGATAAAACCCGTTAGACTGATCAGCGGAAAGGATTTCCATCCCACTTCATAACACTGCCTAACAATCTCTTTGAATTCATAGGGTGGACTTACTACCTCGCGAAAAAAACGCATCAGGAAACGATGCAGCTTTGCAAATTCAAGTAGTAAAGATTCTATTTTCTTCGCCATTAAAATTGTATAGTTAAAATAATAAGCCGCCTCTCCTACGGCAAATAACCTGCCAAAGGTACAAACTTTTATGGATACACTTAAGTCAACTTTAAATATTAACTCCAACAATTCAAGAAGTCAAAAAGTTTTACAAAAAAATTATACAGTTAAACCTTTTGCAAAAAACCACTGTCATAGAATTAAAATTGGTTGTAAACTTTAACAATTAAGGATATGAAAAACATAAGGACATACAGCTTTCTAGCATCCCTGATCTTGATGATCGTTGGGGTCTTTAAATCCAGCGAAGTATCCGCTCAAGGATACGATGATGTCACTTTTGATGACTTCTACTATGAGCTGGATCCTTATGGTGATTGGGATAATGACCCAGAATATGGGAATGTGTGGTATCCTGATGTCGAAAGAGACTTCAGACCCTACGGAACCAACGGGTATTGGTCAATGACCGAATATGGTAACACATGGGTTTCCAATTATGATTGGGGTTGGGCTCCCTTCCACTATGGGCGTTGGGTTCATTCTGCGCGCCGCGGATGGGGATGGATTCCGGGATACGAATGGGGACCAGGATGGGTAAGCTGGAGATCAGGTGGTGGATACTACGGATGGGCACCAATGTCGCCTGGAATAAGTGTGAATGTATCGTTTAACTTGCCAATAGATTTATGGGTATTTATCCCAACAGCGCGCATCTATGACCCTTATATCCACAGGCACTGGTCCTATGGTTCTAGATACCGCAATATCTACAACAGAACAACGGTAATTAACAATACCTATATTGTAAATAACCACCATTACTACAGTGGCCCATCACGTCGCGATATCGAACGCAACACTGGCCGCCGCGTAGATGTTCGTAACGTACGTTTCGACAACAACAGAGGCGCAAGCCGTGCCGACCGTCGCAATGTATCCATCTTCCGCCCGAACCGCGACAATATGGAGCGTATCAGAGGCGAACGTGCTAGCAGCAGCAGAAATGGCCGTGTAGAAAATAGAGGTAACTCCCGCGTGGAAAACAGAGGTAATGCGCGTGTGGATAATAACAGAAACTCACGTGTGGAAAACCGCAACGAGGGCCGCACCAACCGTTCAAATGAGAGCCGTGTAAACCGTAACGACCGTTCAAACGGCGATTACACAATCAAACGTAACGAACGTGGACAGCGTGAAATGCACATCGGAAACTCAAACGGGAGAAACGAGCGTTTAACGGTAACTAGACAACCGAATAATACACGCACTGATCGTTCGGCAGGAAACATTCGCAACGAAAGCAGAACGAACAGAGAGAGCAACCGTCAGATTCAAAGAGAGCGTCCAACGCGTCAGATTGGTACTTCTGAATCGCGTCAGCCACGCTCTTCGAGCCAAGGGCGCACAGCATGGGATCGCGGCACTTCTTCTAGACCTTCTAGAAGCGAAGCAGCACCACAACGCATGGAACGTAGCCCACGCCAATCAGCACCGAGCTCGCGTGAGCAACGTGCGCCGCAACAACGTGAGCAGCGTGCGCCACAACAACGTGAGCAACGCGCGCCACGCACGCAACAACAACAATCGCGTCAGCCGAGCCGCGTTTTCCAAGCGAGCAACACACAACGTAGCAGCATGGAAAGACCATCACGTTCATCACAAGTTGAACGTAGCTCGTCAAAAGTAAGCCGCCAATCGGGAAACCGCTCAAACGGTGGTAGTGCACGCGTAGAACGTGGAAACGGCCGCGGTAGAAACTAGAATACTATTAAGTCGAAATAAATTTTTCAGAAAGAGCTGCCCGCCAGGGGCGGCTCTTTCACTTTGTACTTAGACCTCCCCGATGCTCCCAAACCACCTGCAGAATTATCGTTATTCATAGCTGCTGACAGTTTTTTGTTTGATAGAAAACCTGCACATTTGTATTTATTTTTTGTTAACTTGATATTTAGCACTAATTAATACAATATATGGCGAGACTCACTTCAATCCTAGATAACGACTTCTATAAGTTTACCATGCAATATGCGGTGGTCAAACTATTCCCAAAAGCTAAAGCGCGCTATCAATTTATCAATAGAGGAAAACATGAGTTTCCGGAAGGTTTCGCTGAAAAACTGCGCGAGGCCATCAATCATATGGCCGAGCTAAAACTTAGCAAAGCAGAGAAACACTTCTTCGCCAAAACTTGCCCGTACATAGACCCCACCTATTTCGACTTCCTTCAAGGCTATCAGTATGATCCCGAAGAAGTGACGATCACCCAAGAAGGAAGCAATTTGGAAGTCCATATCGAAGGCTATTGGTATCGAACCATTCTTTGGGAGGTTCCGGTAATGGCATTGATCTGTGAGCTGTATTACGAAGAGACCGGACAAATACGAGTATCGGACGAAGAGGTAGCCCAGATCGTTAACGACAAAATGGACAAATATGATAAACTGAACATTACCATTGCCGATTTCGGAACCCGCAGACGACATTCTTATGCGGTGCACGATCTGGTGATCAAGGCACTGCGTGAGCATAATTCGAACACGTTCATCGGCACCAGCAATATGCACTTCGCTATGAAGTACAAAACAAAACCTATCGGGACGCATGCGCATGAGTGGTTTATGTTCCATGCGGCTAAATACGGCTATAAGATGGCCAACTTATTAGGTTTAGAGCATTGGGCAGATGTTTATCGAGGCGACCTGGGAATTGCCCTATCGGACACCTATACTACCGAAGCTTTCTTTAAACAATTCGACAAGAAATTAACGAAGCTCTTCGATGGTGTTCGTCACGACAGTGGCGATCCGATCGAGTTCGCTAAAAAAACCATCAAACATTACGAAAGTAAAGGCATTAACCCGTTAAATAAAACCATCATCTTTTCCGATGGCCTCGACTATGATAAAGTCGTGAAGATCGTAAATTTCTGCAATGGCAAGATCGGTCATTCCTTCGGCATTGGAACTGACTTCACCAACGACGTTGGTCTGAAGCGGATGAATATCGTATTGAAAATGACCGAAGCTTACCCTGACGAAGGCGAGTGGACTCCGGTAATCAAATTATCCGATGAGCCCCTGAAACATACCGGTGACCCAGAAGAAATCAAAATGGCGAAACGCTTTTTAAATATTCCTGACCATGCATAGAGATGTCTACGGCGAGGCCCTTTACGATTTTCAAGAGAAGGGCGAATTAACGGAGCCCCTACTCCTACACAGCAGCTATGGCGATATCGAAGAGATGCCTGTGGAAGTGTTCTATCGCGAAGAGGATGATATCCCGGAAATGGAGTTTATCGCGCTCTCTTTATGCGATGGCAAGGTGCTGGATGTGGGCGCCGGCACGGGTGTGCATGCTTTATATCTGCAGGAGAAGAATTTTGATGTCACCGCACTTGAAGTCTCTGAGATTGCCTGCAATATCATGAGAAACCGCGGTGTTCAACAGGTGAAGCATGAGGATTTCTTCAAGTTTCATGGGGAACAATACGATACGCTACTGTTTCTGATGAACGGTATCGGTATTGCCGGGACTTTAGATGGTTTCAAGTCGCTGTTACAGCATGCGAAGACCCTGATGACCGATCGCGGGCAGCTGCTATTCGATAGCTCCAACATCGAATACCTATACGAGGAATACCACATTAAACGTCCTGACCACTATTACGGTGAAATAAGCTTCCAATACGAATACAAAGGCCAAAAAGGTGAACCTTTTAAATGGTTATACATCGACCAACAGACCTTGATCAACATAGCCCACGAGGAAGGCTGGGTCGTGCAAATCCTTTTCGAAGATGAAAACGATCAGTATTTGGTAAGGATGGAACCTAGAAGAAAGGATAGCTAGTACCAGTATACTTTTAATCAAACCCAATACAAAGCCCAATCATAGCCCTTTCCAAGCGGCTTTGATTGGGCTTTGTATTGGGTTTGAAAGGGAAGTGAAAGGGCTTTAACTCAAAGCATTTATAAATAAATTTCGAGCATGGTATGGAATTCTATGCTATATTGCATCTGTTAGGTAAAACTTTCAATATGGCTTACCGGTACGCAAAACAAACCAATATGAAACGACTTTATTCACTTGTTCTCATGCTGATTCCAGCATTGCTATGGGGACAAACTAAACAGGAAACTTCTGCAATTATGGATAAATGGAAAGAAATAGATCGATTGATCTCCATAAAGAATTACGAACAAACAAAACCTTTGCTTGCGGATATCAAGGCCTATGCGCTAAAACATAAGGATGATCCAATGTTTGTGAAGGCTTTCCTTGCCGAGTCTAATGTGTATAGGATAAACAACGATGAAGAGAAGTTTTTTGAACAAGGGCAGGCTTATTTTGAAAAGAATATTGCAGCGAGCAAGAGCGTATTGGTCAAGAGTGTGTTGACTAATTTTTATGCGCAGTATCTGCAATCCATGCTTTATCTAAATTATAGCGAGCCAAAGAATGCTTTTTTGAAAATCAGTCGTAAAGAACGCATGCTCTTCATCGATTCGCTATATGCAAGCTCTTTGAAAAACAAGCAGGAACTGGCTCAGGAGAACCTTTCGAAATGGGCGGCGATCTTCGCTGACACAGAAAATATATCCCTTAGCCCGACGATGTACCATTATCTCGGTTATTTCTATATTTCATTTTTGAATTTAAGTAACTCCCCAAATCCAAAACAAAGGGCGCAATTAGTCGAGGATCTTTTGCAGCGAAGTAGGACTTCGAAATCGGCAGATGCAATCTCTTATTTATTATCAGCGCAATTGGATCGTTCAAAGTTTATAACGTTAAAAAAACAAGCCGATGCTTACTATAAAATAATTGAAAGCAATAAAAGCGATTACAATGCCTACCTCTATTTTGAGCTGGCCAGTGCGTACAAATCAGAACAAAGGCATACAGAAGCGCTACAAATTATTAAGAAAGCGAAAGAAGAGTATCCGAAGAGCAAATGGATCAATTCGGTAAAGAATTTAGAAAATGAGATCCTTCGCCCGGAGATTTGGATCAGCCATAAAAAGTATGAACCATCCGAATGGTACACTCCTTTTAAATTGAATTACAAAAATTTGGATACTTTATACATTCGCGTCTATCAAGCCTACTATTCGCCAAAGGACTTAACAGATTATAAAGTTAATCGAGACAGTTTATCAAATCTAGTGACTGTAAATTCGACGGTGGTTTATGAAGACCAGTTGGATTTGAAAGCATCCAATGATTTCAAAGGCCATTCGACGATTTATAAAATCAATCCGCTGCCCTTTGGAAAGTATATCCTACTCTACTCCAATAATGCTGAATTTAAAGATGATGGTGTTCTCTCAAAAGTTGTTAGCACCAGCATACAAATCAGCGATTTAGATATTTCTAATGTGGAAATGTTGGGTACTTATGAAATACGGAAAATGCAAGCGCTCTTACTGGACAAAAAAACGGGCCTTCCTTATGCAAATAAAGAATTGGCGTTTTATGATATTGTCGATAAACAAGCTAAGCTATATAAACAATTCAAAACAGACAAAAACGGTTTAATTGATTATTCAACCAAAGCGTCAGTCAATACGATGAGACTCAAAGACTATGTGTTTTATATCCCCGAAGAGCGTCAATTTATCGACATCCATTCGCTTCAATATGGTAGTGATGGATTCGAGGAAAGTGAAGATGATCAGGATGAAGACTCACAAACAAGAGCTACGATATTGACCGACCGAGCGATATATCGACCAGGACAGGAAGTTCAGTTCAAAGCAATCGTGTATAACGACAACCCACGAAAAGGCCGAACGCAGGAAGACATGAAGGTAGAAATATCGCTGTTAGACGCTAATTCGCAAGTAGTCGATTCCCTTAGGTTAGCGACGAATGCCTTTGGCTCTGTTCACGGCAAATTGAATATTCCGACGAGTACATTGAACGGTCAGTTCATGATCAGGATAGGAAACAAAGGTGAAGATTTCGGTCAGCAATACGTTCGTGTCGAAGAGTACAAGCGTCCAACGTTTAAAGTTACGCTAGACACCAATAAAGAGACCTACAGCAAAAAAGACACTGCCGTTTTCAAAGGAAATGCAGCAATGCTTTCGGGAGCTCCATTGATCGATGCGGAGGTTAAATATAAGGTACAAGTTAGCTCATATCAACGACGATATCGACAATTTGAAATAGCCGATACCAGTACGTTTACCGACGAGCACGGGAATTTTGAATTTAAAATTCCTTTAATGGATACCGCTTTGGCCGAGCTAACGAACTTTACGCTTTCTTATACGGTAGAGGTCGTTAACCAAACTGGCGAAATGCAGTCGATATCAGCAGCATATACCTACGCGGACAAGCCTTGGAATTTAGCCATTGAAGTTGCATCGCCGGCTATTGAAGGAAAATGGAAGGAGATCAAGATCAACAGTACAAATCCGAACAATCAATTTCTTCCCATGAAGGGCACCGTGAAGATTTACAAGACTACTGGTCCCGATAAAGTAATCTCTGATAAATTTATCCAGTATTTTAACGAAGTCGAGCGTCTGGTTTTAAGTTATGCAGATTATGAGCGCTATTTCCCTCACTATTTCGAGAAGAGCGTATTGAACAAGGAGGTTCGACAGGAATTGGTCGCTACATATGAATTTAATACTGCGGATACCAACTTAGTTCGAATCGATAGCCAGCTGTTCAAAAAGGGCATTTACCGAATTGTCGCGAGCAGTAAGCCCGACGCAGATAGCATAAAAGCGGAACGAACCATTTTTGTGGTTGATGAGGAAACGAAAAGCCATTCCGACAAAACCTTCTTCACTGTATATACGGACAAGCCAGTTTACAATACAGGCGATAAAGTTACCATACATGTAGAATCGAAGAAACAGGATGCAAAGAACGTCGTTCTTCTTTCACTATCAGGTGATAAGATGAGATCGCCAATTCATTTGGCATTAAAGGATGGAAAAGCAAGCTACTCGTTTACACTTGATGAAAATGCGCTCGTAGTACCATTAAGATGGAGAGCTTTGTTTATAGTGGATAATCAGTTAAGCTATCAGGAAGTTCCTGTAGAGGTTAAAAGAACCGAAAAAACCATTGTGATCAAAACCGCATCGTTTAGGGATAAGATTACACCGGGGATGAAAGAGAAATGGAGCTTTACGCTATCCTCAAGCAACAAAAAGCTAGAAACGGAAATTTTAGCAAGCATGTATGATGCCTCACTGGATCAATTTGCTAGCCTATATTATCCATCAACATTCCGAATGGCCTATGCTTATTATAATAATGACTATGACCACATTCAGCAAGGTTTTGACATGTTGAATTATCAAACTGACGAATTTCCAGATCAATTCGCTTACCCATACTACTTCAATTCTTTGCCAACTATTCAGAATTATAATTTCTGGCAAGGGGAGTTTCTGCCATTCCCAAGTCCTGCAGTCTATTTATCGGAGGGCGCGATAATGGGAACGACAAAAGGAGTAGAAGGTAGATCATACAAAAGTATGAGCAGGTCTCTAAACACCGAAAATGTAGTTGAAGAGGTGGTTGTAAGTTTTGATAGCAATTATGCACCGGTTGCCCCTCTTGGTGAATTTGGCCCTAAAAAGGTAGAAGATCTCGATCAGGTTAAAGCTCGCACAAATCTACAAGAAACGGCTTTCTTCTACCCTACATTATATAGCGATGCGGAAGGCAATGTTTCCTTTGAGTTCGACTCTCCGGAAGCATTAACACAATGGAAGCTCCTGTTATTTGCGCATGGTAAGAATTTAGAGGCTGGTACAGCTAGCTTCTATACACAGACGCAAAAAGAGCTCATGGTTCGTCCGAATCTTCCGCGTTATTTCCGCGAAGGCGATGAAATGACCATCAAAGCGCAAGTTCAGAATCTATCGGAAAAGCAGCAAGATGGGCAGGCGAAGATCCAGTTGATCAACCCGGTCGACAATAGCGATGTGACGAAAGAATTCTTGCAGGAGGATGCTATGAAGTCTTTCGTGTTGGCGAAAAAGAATAACCAAATTGTAGAATGGCGTGTTAAAGTTCCTGCTAGCTACCCGACCATTCAGGTAAAAATAGTAGCTGCATCGGCTGAATTCTCCGATGGAGAGATTCAAGAGTTGGCGGTATTGCCAAACAAAGTCTTGATCTTGGAGAGCGAGAAAGTCTTACTTAAAGCAAATGAGGCGAAAGAATTTAAGCTGGAAAGTGCTGCGAAAGAGAACTTGATGGCGAAGGTACAGGTGCAGAGCAATCCGATTTTGGAGATCATATCCGCACTAGATTATTTGAACCATTACCCTTATGAATGTACCGAGCAGAGCAGCAGCCGCTGGTTTGGGTTGAAGATGGTACAGTATATTGGCAATCACTATCCTGCGATTGTCGACTATTTCAAAGAGATCAAAGCGAAAGAAACGAAGAGCAGACTGGAAGAGAATGCGAGCTTGAACGAGTTGAAGATGCAAGAAATGCCTTGGCTGCGCGATATTCAAGGCGATGAGAAAAAGTTGCAGGCACTAGCCGAGCTATTCAATTCAAACATAGATGCTGAGTTGAAGCAACTGGAAAGTAAATTGGCGAAAGCGCAGTTGGCTAATGGTGCCTTCCCTTGGTTCGAGGGCGGAAACTCCAATACGCAGATCTCCATCCGGATCTTAGAGGTGTTCGGTAAAGTTCTTTATCTTGATAAATCATTGATTAATGCACCGGTTCAAGATCAGATGAAGCGATTGACAATTTATTTGGACGCAGACAGCAATATTTATAAGGAAAAAGCGTCAGCTGAACTTGCCTTAGATTATCTATATGCGCGTCATTTCTGGAATGGTTATTTCAAGCTTTCTAAGGAGACTTCCGATAAATTGAATAAGAAGATTGCCAGCGCTCCTATCATTACGGCTACAGGTCCGGCAGGCCTAGCTGCGAAGGCTTGGATTGTTAACCAACTATATGGTTCAGGCAAAGAAGCGAATGAGCTTAAAAATAGAATTCAGCAGGAGGCAATTTTCGACAAAGGCAAAGGGACTTATTGGCCATCGAATGAGCACTATAATAGCGTTAGTTTGCATACCTATCTAGTGGAAGCTTTTAAGAGCTACGACCCGAGCAAGCTGATGGATATTACGCAATGGCTATATTATAAGAAAGAGGCTAACTCTTGGAGAAGTACCTGGATGACAGTGGATGCGATTTATGCTCTGCTCTATGCGAACAATCCGAAAGACTTCGCCATGGAAAATACGGTCAATGTATTGGTTGATGGAAAAACTGCCGAGATGAATAATGCAGTCTTGGGACAGGTCAGCAAGACATTCAGCGTTTCGGAATTAACGTCGAACAAGACTATTCAGATTGCGAATAACAACGATAGAACAATTTATGGTGGTGTTTATCATCAGTATTTCATTCCTGTTGAACAAGTCAAAGCGAATACGAATGAGTTGCGCGTGAGCAAGCAATATTTGGTGGAGCGCAACGGCAAATGGGTGGAAACGAAAGAAGCGAAGCTAGGCGAGCGGATCAAGGTTAAGATTACGGTAGTAAATGATAAACCTTTGCAATATGTACATCTGAAAGATAGCCGACCTGCTGGCGTCGAACCGGTGTACAGACCTTCGGGATACCAATGGCGCGGAAGTTTCTACTTCACGTTGAAGGATGCCTCTACAAACTACTTCTTCGATTATCTGCCGAAAGGAACGCGAGAATATGAGTATGAGGTAAAAGCCAATAATATCGGTTTGTTCAACTCGGGTCTAAGTAGCATTGAATGTATGTACGACCCGACCGTGAATGCCCGATCAGCGAATGTGAAGCTTACGATTGTCGAATAGCATATAAAAGCAAAGGCCGCCCGATGGGTGGCCTTTATTATTTATTAGTAAGTCTTCAATCCGATGAACATTCGTGGATTACCCAAGTGTATGCAAAGAATTGTTAATAAGTACTTACTATTGTATTTCCTTATTGGTTTCCTTCATCACAATTACCTTTTCCTTAACTTCTTGTTTTTGCTTTTTAGCCTGTTCAGCAATATGATGTCCTCCCAAGATTGGGGCAATCACCAAACCTACCAGACAGGTTAATTTAATCAAGATGTTCATGGATGGACCTGAAGTATCTTTAAATGGATCGCCTACCGTATCTCCGGTTACTGCTGCTTTATGAGCATCAGAACCTTTGAAAGTCATCTCGCCATTGATCATTACGCCGGCTTCGAAGGATTTCTTCGCGTTGTCCCAAGCACCACCAGCGTTGTTTTGGAAGATAGCCCAAAGCACTCCTGATACCGCAACACCCGCCATATAAGCACCCAGAGCTTCCGCTCCCATCACAAAACCTACGATAATAGGTGTAATAATAGTGATAGCGCCTGGCAACATCATTTCGCGCAATGCTGCTTTGGTCGAGATATCTACACATTTACCATATTCTGGTTGTCCTGTTCCTTCCAAAATCCCTGGAATTTCGCGGAACTGACGTCTAACTTCGTTCACCATGTCCATCGCGGCTTTACCCACCGATTGCATCGCAAGCGCAGAGAACACTACTGGAATCATCCCACCAATAAACAAGGCGGCTAATACATCCGCTTTAAAGATATTGATACCGTCGATTCCTGTAAAAGTGACATAGGCTGCAAAAAGCGCTAGCGCTGTCAATGCTGCGGATGCGATTGCGAATCCCTTACCGACTGCTGCCGTGGTATTACCTACGGAGTCTAATACGTCGGTGCGCTGACGCACTTCCTTCGGAAGTTCGCTCATCTCCGCAATACCACCAGCATTATCTGCTATCGGACCGAAAGCATCGATAGCTAACTGCATTGCCGTCGTTGCCATCATAGCTGACGCCGCGATTGCTACGCCATAGAATCCTGCTAATTCGTAAGATCCCCAGATAGCTAATGCAAATAATAATACGGATGAGAATGTAGATTTCATACCGGTCGCGAGACCAGCTATAATATTGGTAGCTGCACCGGTAGATGAGTTTTGAACAATATTTAGAACTGGCTTTTTACCCAAACCTGTATAATACTCAGTGAAAGATGAAATCAACCCTCCCACCGCAAGTCCTACAATAGTGGAGTAGAAAACATTCATTCTTGCAATTTCTTTAAACCCTTCTCCAAAGAACTTCATGTGAATAGTCTCTGGAAGCATATATTGAATGAGGAAGAAACATGCGATAACTGTTAAAATAATCGATGCCCAGTTCCCTGTATTCAATGCTCTTTGCACCTGCGCTTCTTTCGCATCATTGCTGCTAACCTTCACCAAAAAGGTTCCGATGATGGAGGCGAGAATACCAACTCCTGCAATTACGATAGGTAAAAGAATAGGCCCCATGCCATTAAAAGCATCTGTATATGCAGTGCCGGTAGCTTCCGACATGTCCTTGATGATATAATTACCAAGAACCATGGATGCGAGAACCGTAGCAACGTATGACCCGAATAGATCGGCTCCCATACCTGCAACGTCTCCCACATTATCTCCTACGTTATCCGCAATGGTAGCCGGATTACGCGGATCATCTTCTGGGATACCTGCTTCTACCTTACCCACTAAATCTGCACCTACATCGGCAGCCTTGGTATAGATACCACCGCCGACACGAGCGAATAAAGCAATGGATTCCGCTCCTAGGGAGAACCCAGCCAGAGCCTCCAATACGACGGTCATCTCGTTATAGAAGGTCGAGGTATTGGTAACAAACATTTTAAGGAACAAAAGGAAAAAGATACTGAGTCCTAATACTGCCAATCCAGCAACACCAAGCCCCATGACAGTTCCACCTGTAAAAGACACCTTCAATGCCTGTGGCAATGAAGTACGAGCGGCTTGCGTGGTCCGCACATTCGCTTTTGTCGCAATACGCATACCTATGTTTCCAGCTAAGGCTGAGAAAAAGGCGCCAAAGATGAAAGCAACAACAATAATCCAATGTGTTGTCTCCACTAAGGTTGATACGACGAATAAAGCTACCGACGCAATAACTACGAAAATTAAAAGAATTCGGTACTCCGCTTTTAAGAAGGCCATCGCCCCTTCTTGGATACTCTTCGAGATAAATTGCATTCGGCTTTCTCCCGCATCCTGCTTCCCAACCCAACTCGCTTTCGAAAGCATGAACAGTAACCCCAGAACAGCGAGCACTGCAGGTAGATAAATGATAAATTGTTCCATATAAAGTCTATTTGGTTTACTTTAAAGGTATCATTTTTTTTATATCAAAAAAAATGCGCTTAAGTACATTTTTATATGATATTTAGACAGTTATCGAAATAAAGAGTAGGAAGCTTAGGCTTAGAATACAGGCCAAGAATAAAGATTATCTTTTAGTAATACCTGCTCGGTATCCAGCAATTCGCGAAGAACTTCCAAACGCCTATCTTCTTTCCCAACAGTTAATGTGTCGATCAATTCATGCAGCGTCATTGCGCGAGAAAGCAATACCTGCTGAATCTCCTTCACAATTTTTTTATGTTCATTCTTACGAAAATCTCTCGTCACGCATAGATCACACACTCCGCATGGCTCCTTTGTGTCCTCTCCGAAATATTGCTGAAGGGCAATGCTGCGACAATCTTTGGTATCCAAATAATGGTAAATCGCCTTCACTTGTTCTTGCTTAAAAGCCTTCCGAGCCGCAATAAATTGCATATCGATATACAAGTTCTTATAATCAACTCTTGCTTGAAGGAATTGTAATTGCGGTTTATCAGTCTTACCCAGATAAGTTCCCATTTCATATTGCTGCATCATCTTTAGCATATGGATGACCTCATCAACAGATTTCCCGACCTTACGCGCTAGTTCGAACTCATTGATAGGAACAAAATAGTCGAATACTCCCCCGTAAAGTCTTAGAATAGCCTTCACTAGGTTATCATAAGCAACGCTGCTTACCTGAAACTTATATAGTTCTTGAAAGCCGACTTCGAACTTAAAACGAGCCGGGATATATACCGCTTCCGACAGGCTCAGCCACTTATCCCGTTCTAAGAACTTCAGCGCACTAAGGGTCTTTGCTAATTCAAGCTTATACTTCTTTGAAAAATCTACTACATCAAAATCAAATGTCAACCCTTGTCCCGCGCCAATGGCAATCTGGAAATGATTACATAAGTAATGATAGCAGTGTTGAATGAAGGCAAAATCAGGAAAACTAGATTCGATATTTTCCCAAAGGTCATCTCGATCAGCTTGCTGATACAGCAAAACCGGATAGGCCTTTTTCTCATCCCTTCCGGCACGCCCAGCCTCTTGATAGTAGGCTTCTAAAGAATCTGGAATATCAAGATGGATAACAAATCGCACATCGGCTTTGTCGATCCCCATCCCAAAGGCGTTGGTAGCAACAATAACTCTAGTGTGATTCTTTGTCCAATCCTCCTGCTTTTTGTTTCGGACGGACATCTCTAACCCAGCATGATAAAAGTCTGCCGGGACGCCATGATTGAGTAAGTAACGGGCAACCTCCTGAGTTTCCCGTCTATTCCGTACATAGACGATTCCAGTTCCCCCCATCTTCTTTATCACCCGCAGCATCCTCCCCATCTTGTTCTCTTCGTTGAACACCATATATCCGAGGTTTTCGCGTCTAAAACTCTTAGAGAGAACATTCTCCTCTTTAAAACCCAGCTTTTCTTGGATATCTGTTACAACGCGAGGAGTGGCAGTTGCTGTTAATGCTAAAAAAGGCACATTGCTGTGTAGTTCTCTGAGCTGGATTAACTCGAGGTAGGAAGGCCGGAAGTCGTATCCCCATTGCGAGATACAATGGGCTTCATCGATAGCAAACAGATTCACTTTCATGTGGCGGATTCTCTCCTGCACTAAGTCTGAATATAGACGTTCAGGTGCAAGATATAAGAACTTGATATTGCCAAAGATGCAGTTGTCAAGCGCAATATCAACCTCCCTTGCTGACATCCCTGAGAATATAGCGATTGCAGGAATATTCCTTTTGCGTAGATTTTCCACTTGATCTTTCATAAGAGCGATCAAGGGGCTGATCACAATACAGATACCGTCGCTCAACAAACTAGGAACTTGAAAGCAAAGGGATTTACCGCCGCCGGTAGGCATCAACGCAAGCGTGTCCTTTCCGAGCAATACTTCATGGATAATCTCTTCCTGTAGAGGTCGAAACTTCTCATATCCCCAATATTGTTTTAATATAGAAAGGCTCGTTTTTTCCATTGCTAATTGTCCCAAACATACGCAAAATTCTCTTTCAAAATATAGTAAGGTCGTCCAAGAGAATCTAATTCCTTATTCTTTTTATTGATGAAAGACCAAGAATTGCTAGCATCCAGAATAATAAAACTATGGTTATCAGAGTTCGTCAGTGAAACATTGTTTCGCAATAAAATGAAGGCAGCATCCGACGTACAGGCTTTATTACAGATCGCTATCATTTCCACAGCATTCTGGAGGATGACAGAGTTACTATCCTTCGACATATTCATAAAGAATACATCTTGTATCTCTGAAAATCGCGAAATGTCGTTATGTATAGTAAACTGTATATTTTTCTGATATAAAGAATCCGCGGAGCTATAGACGTTTACCGTGCCTTCGTTGATAGAAGCAATCGCGAACTCTCTTCCCAGCTGGTAGAACCGTAATCCAACATAAGACTGGAGTGCTATTTCCTTTCTAACTTCATAACAGATGAACATCAATAAACAAAGCATACTTATCCACAGCAATAACCTTTCCTTGAATCGGAAGGCGATCAATAGGCCAAGCAAGATGATATGGGTCAGTACCATCTCTTGCCAACTCCAATAAATACCTTGAATAGATGAGAAAGGTAAAGCCTCCACCCGTCGCAATGCCGCATAACTTAATGCTATCGTATTTTGAAGGACAATCCCAACAAGTTCATTAACAAAATCAATAGGGCATAACATCAATATAATACCACCAACCATAATAATACTCGATGGGATGGCCATAATGAAATTCCCTAGCAAGAAATAGGTCGGGAATTGATGAAAAAAAACAGTGCTAACGATGTTGTACTTACCTGAGCGGCAATACTCATATACAGTAAATCCAGCGACTGCCGTATTCCAATCTTATAAGAATAATACATACGCTGTAATATCGGCATCATGGTCATAATTCCGAATACGGCTAAGTAAGACAGCTGAAACCCCATATCCAACAACATTAGGGGATTAATACAAAGCAATATTAACGCAGATCCCGCTAGTGAGTTTAAGCCAATCAGATCTCTTCTTAGCACAAGGGAGAAGAGATATAAACTGAACATAACCGTTGCTCGCAGAACAGCGGGACCAAGACCGCAACAGATAGCGAAAAGCCAGATGAAACCCAAGGAAATCCAAATACCTAATAGCCTTGTTCTTCTCACGAACCGCAAAGGCGATAACACAAATGTGATCACTGCGCATACGATGGCGACATGCATGCCAGACACACTCAAAATGTGAATAGTACCTGTTTTTGAGAAGGTCTGCATCAACTCATTACTGAGCTCCGCTCTGTATCCGAATGTAATCGCTGATGCCAAAGCGGTATAACTCTGTTCGGGGATATACTGATGAAAGCGATCGTTAAGCAATTGTCTATTGTTTTCAAGCAATAGCGACAGATTCATCCCCTTCTCCCTAGCTACAGTCCGAAAGGATTTCGCACCAAACCAAATCTGATACTGTATACCCTGACTTTTCAAATAAGCTGAATAATCGAATGCATGCGGATTCCGTACGGTTGTGGTTTCTGTTATTTTCCCTCGAATCAGTAAAGTATCGCCCAAGCCAAAAGACACCGATAAGGTGCTATCCTTCCACAACAGTCCCTGGACTAATGGCGATTGGTTCAGTTCTTGGAAATCTTTATTTTCAAACCGCCCAATCACTTTCAATGTCATCCGATAAATCTTATCTCGCTCCACAGGAGATTCATCGACTAGGGCGACCCACAATTGTTCTGTGGCGCGAAGTTCCTCATCCAACATCGGTAGGCGATTGAACGTCATTTGGATTCCAAACAGGAGAAAACAGAGAGAAAGGTAAGCGGAAATCAGATAACTCTTCACGCTGTTCTTTACAAGAAAGAGAATTGGTAAAAATCCAGTCAGGTATACAATTCCATAATGAACAGCAATCTGTTCAACAGTGGAGAAATAAGCGATTGCTATCCCCGAACAGAAAGGAATAAGGGCTTTGACACATTTTGCCTTGGATACGTTAAGTTTAAAATCAAACCCACTCACCACCGAAACCTTACTTGCAAACGAATCTCACTTCTATAATCCTGCTCAATTCGATCCAAACCGGAACCTAGATGGTCGATATCAAAATATTTGCTAATGCCATACTTCGTCCAGACCGTCCATCGACTATTGATGTTCCAGCGCTGATTAAGATAAAACCGACAGCCATGGTGGAAGAAAAATGGAAATGAAAACTAATAAAGCATGTCTCTCTCAAAGCTATAGATGCGGGCATTGTAGCTATCTATATTAAAATAAATCAATCGACCGCTTGCTTTCCAACGGTGGGACATTCCTGTCCATTGCAGATCCTGATACGCCAATATTCCATACTGAGGCGGCTCGCCGGATTTTAGAAACTGAACGAATTCAACCCGGTTCCCAATCTCCCAGGAATTAGAAAGCTGATACCGAAAACTCACTCTCGCGTGATCTTTTCGAACTTCCGCCAATCGATCCACAATCTTCAAATCAGCGAGAAAATTCTCTTCATAAAATCTATACTGATACCGCAAATTAAGTTCGCCTTTCTTATACCAAGTTCTTTTCAACTGACTAAAGAACATGATTCCCTTGCTTGGAAACCTTGCCCTAAACCGCAGTCAAGGAAATTGATGAATGTCGAAGCTATTTGCCCATTCCCAGCGACGCGAAGGGTGATATAACAAACCTAGATAGATACCCTCCTCGTTTCCTAGCGTCGACAGGCGACCATATCCCTGAGCATAAAACTGATGGTAATCGCTTTGGTAATTTCTATATGCGATCGAACTTGAGAACTTTGAACCCCAAGACGCGATAGCCCCATAAGAATGTCCCCATCCTGCATTCAAACTATGCGCCGATTCACCGAACATAAAAACATTCCGCCAGTTGAGATGTGCAGAGGCTCCACCTTGCTGCAGCTGCTTCCCCCTAAAACGATAGGCATTATATTCGCGGTCGGGCGGCGAAAAGTAATCTTTAAAATGGGTGCTTAAATAATTTAGACCTAACCTAAAGCTCTGCTTTTCATATTCGGAATTTAAACCATAAACCCATTGTTTCACCGCGTTTTTATTGCGCTGTTCCGAAGGCGTCCGATGCAAACCAGACTTGTTAATGCTCGAAACTACCCTGCGGCCATACTTGTCAGAAATCGTCCCTGTTAATTCATTGAATGCCGCATAGGGCGTCATCCGAAATCGCCCTTTCTCCACAGTAAATGCCATGCCTCTCAAGAAACCCGATTCGCGCATCCCACTATGTTGCCGAATGCCTGCACCGATGTTAGCTACTTGTAGCACGGGGTTGCCACGTCCAAACTGACCGCCAGTCCAGATTGCCAGCCCCTGACCAAACTGTATGTGATAATCTCCAACGATAAAACGCTTGAAAATACCCTTCTCCTTGACGAGAAGAGAGCCTGAGTAATAATCAAATCCATAGCGCTGAGCAAATTCAAAAAACGGCTCACCGGCATCCTTGGCCGCATTGAATGTAAGATAGTATTGCTTTCGGTGCTCCTGTCGCACACGGATCCTAAATTTATCGGGCGTACCTAGATAACGCGAACGCAACGGATCATCTATCCCAAAGCCTTTTTTCTCCTCCAACTGCCGAAAATAACTCCCCATCCCGAAACCACTCCCCTCTTTATTGATCTTTCCGAACTCCGGATTTAAAGTCTCGCTCACTTTCACAAAAGGTAAAACAGTCTGTATAGTTTCTAAATCAAATCCTTTAATCCCCTGCAATTCGTAGACTGAAGTAAAATATCCCACCCTTTCTCGATGAGCTATAAACTGCTCTATTTTATAAGAACTGAAAAAAAAAGCTTGTCCAAATCAATTCTACTGGCTTTGTTCAGATTAAGTCTAGACTTTCGAAACTCCTCGAGCAACTCAACCTGCCCAAATACTTCCTCATCGATCTGCTCCTCATCAATGATATTATCGTTTAAAATCGCGTTCAAATCAACCTCCTTTTCTTGGCATCGGACATTTAAAGAATAATCAGGTCGAGAAAATTCTCCTCATCAACAGAAGATCAGCGGGATACCAGCACAGCAAAGTTGAAGAAATCTTACTGGGCGATTTTTTCGATTTATCCAGCATCAGAGAGAAGGTAGCGAACTATCATGCCTGCTTTTTCTGCCTAGGCATCTCGTCTATCGGCATGAAAGAACCAGAATATAAAAAAACGACTTACGATCTGACTTTAAATTTTGCAGGCTTATTAGCGGAGGTAAATCCAGGAATGACGTTTTGCTATGTATCTGGAGCCGGCACGGACAGCTCGGAGCAGGGAAGATCCATGTGGGCCCGGGTTAAAGGAAAAACGGAAAACGACCTGCAAAAACTGTCGCTCAATGTGTATAACTTTCGCCCAGCGTTCATGAAGCCATTTAAAGATGCAGAACATGCGAAATCGGCGTTGAAGCCACTGATCAGTATCTTCTCGCTATTCCGCCCATTCAACCCTTCCTATTTCTTAACGCTTGAAGAAGTAGGCAAGGCGATGATAAATGTTAGTATACACGGTTACTCCAAACATATACTCGAGACCAAGGATATTGCCTTTATGTCCAGTACGAAATAATATAAAAAAGGGAAGTCAAAAATGACTTCCCTCCTTCTTTACACAGATTTTATTTCTAAAATCTCATGTTTATCTAATAGCTAAATTAAATATCAATTTTCGCATATTTGGCATTGCGCTCGATAAATTCTCTACGCGGAGCAACTTCATCACCCATTAACATAGAGAAGATACGATCACATTCTGCCGCATTTTCAATTGTAACTTGGCGTAATGTACGTCTTTCCGGATCCATTGTCGTCTCCCATAATTGTTCCGCATTCATCTCACCAAGACCTTTATAACGTTGAACATGCACGCTATCTTCTTTACCTGCACCTTTTAGGCGCTGTATAGCAGCCAAACGTTGATCTTCGGTCCACGCGTATTCAAATTCCTTACCTTTCTTAACCATATATAAAGGTGGCGTTGCGATATAAACATATCCACGCTCGATCAATTCCTTCATATAGCGGAAATAGAATGTCAATAATAAGGTTGCAATGTGCGAACCATCGACATCGGCATCCGTCATGATGATTACCTTATGGTAGCGAAGCTTATCCGTATTCAATGCCTTCGAATCTTCGGCAGTACCGATGCTAACGCCAAGCGCAGTGAACATATTCTTGATCTCTTCATTTTCATAGATCTTGTGTTCCATTGCTTTCTCTACATTCAAGATCTTACCACGCAGTGGCATAATCGCTTGATACATACGATCGCGACCTTGTTTTGCGGTACCACCCGCCGAGTCTCCCTCGACAAGGAACAACTCACATTTTGCCGGATCGTTGTTCGAACAGTCAGCTAACTTACCGGGAAGGCCTGAACCACCCATTACTGTTTTACGCTGTACTAATTCGCGTGCTTTGCGGGCAGCAGCACGTGCCTGTGCCGCAACGATAACCTTCTGAACGATCAACTTCGCTTCTTTAGGGTTCTCTTCTAAGTAAGAACTTAAAATCTCGCCCACCGCTACGTCAACCGCACCCATTACTTCGGAGTTACCTAATTTCGTCTTGGTCTGCCCTTCAAACTGAGGCTCTGCAACCTTAACGGAAATTACGGCAGTCAACCCTTCGCGGAAGTCATCCCCTTGGATATCGACTTTCAAGTTTTTCAATAAACCCGAATCATCCGCATATTTCTTTAACGTACGTGTAAGACCACGACGGAAACCAGCAACGTGAGAACCACCCTCAATCGTATTAATGTTATTTACGTAAGAGTGAACATTTTCCGAGTAGGTATCGTTATATTGGAAGGAAAGCTCCACCGGAACGCCTTGCTTAATACCTTCTACGTAAATTGGCTCTGAAATAATAGACTGACGATTGCCATCCAAGAATTTAACAAACTCTTGCAAGCCACCTTCTGAAAAGAACTCGTCTTTTTTAAAGCTGCCATCTTCTAAAATCTCGCGCTCGTCGATCAATGTCAAGCGGATTCCTTTATTCAAGAACGCTAGCTCACGCAAACGGTTAGCTAATGTATCATAGTTGTAAACCGTAGTGGTCGTAAAGATTTCAGGATCTGGATGGAACGTAACAATTGTTCCGTTTTTCTCTGAAGTACCGATCTCTTTAACATCAAACTGAGGCTTTCCTTGCGCGTATTCCTGCACAAAGATTTTACCCTCGCGATGTACTTCTGCACGTAATTTGGTCGATAAAGCATTCACACAGGATACACCCACCCCGTGCAAACCACCAGATACTTTATACGTATCCTTATCGAATTTACCCCCTGCGTGCAAAACTGTCATTACCAGCTCTAAAGCCGATTTATTTTCTTTCTTGTTGATACCCGTAGGGATACCACGACCATTATCACTAACAGAGATGGAATTATCTTGATAGATTGTGACAATAATATCATCACAATATCCCGCAACAGCTTCGTCGATAGAGTTATCTACGACCTCATATACCAGGTGATGTAAACCTTTAACACCGGTATCACCAATGTACATGGAAGGGCGCTTACGCACTGCTTCCAGACCTTCTAATACCTGAATATTGTCTGCTGAATACGTAGATGCATTTTTATTTTCTTCGCTCATGAAAATACCTTAAAATTACGTTGATTAACTTTCAAAAATACGAAATTTTACGCTAATTATCAAACCGTAAAGCGTTAAAAACAAACCCAAAAACACGCTCTTTTTTTGCACATATCAACATAGTTTTTTAACGGCTTTTAACCTAAACAACTAGAATATTTAAAATTTTTATCTTAGGTTTGTCGTTTATAAAATTGAAATACACAATAGAATGAATAAAATAGCAAAATTGACCCTAGGCCTAATCGCTACAGCATCGGTAGTGGCTTGTAACCAACAAAGCGAAACCAAAACTCCAGCAGCAACTACGACTACAACCAACGCTGTCGCTGAAGCTAAAGAAGAAAAAATCGTTTATGTAAATTCCGACTCACTTTCTGAGCAATACCAATACTTTAAAGATATTCGTACGAAACTTGAAAATAAAGTAAAGAAAGCACAAAACGACTTGCAAGCAAAAGGTCAAGCTTACCAACGCGAAGTAGCTGAATACCAACAAAAAGCAGCTACGATGAGCGCGACAGATCGTCAAGCAACTGAAGAGCGCCTAGTTAGACGTCAACAAGAAATCCAACGCCTAGATCAAAATGCTTCTCAATCTATCGCACAAGACGAAAACACAGAGTTTACTAAAGTATATACAACAGTAACTGACTACTTAAAGAAACACGCAGAAGAGAAAGGCTACAAATTCGTATTGACTTACTCAAAAACTAATCCTGCTGTTCTTTACGCAGATCCTGCATCTGACATTACTAAAACAGTAATCGACGCCCTTAACAGCGAATATAAAGCTACACAAACAGCAGAAAAGAAATAAGCTGGAAATCCCTAGCTACCAAAAAAGCCGCTAACTGAGTTAGCGGCTTTTTTGGTAGACATTAGATTTTAGACATTAGATATTAGATGCTGGAAAGACAAACAATGCGATAGATTAATACTTAACATCAGCCTAATCAAACCCATATCAAAGCCCTTGCCGAGCGGGTTTGATTGGGTTATGTATTGGGTTTGAAAGGGAAGTGAAAGGGTTTTAAGCTGATGAAGGTTCGTTGTGTTGAGGGCGAAGGATTGAAGGGAAAATTTGTCTTGAACCAGGAAAGGAAGGATAAAAGGATTGGCAGGATCATGGTCATCTTCAAATCCTTCCTTTCTTGGTTCAAAACAAACTGCTTCTCTTCAAAAATGTATGCTCTATTGTTGATCAGCGTAACGTCTAATGTCTAAAATCTAATATCTAATGTCCCCTCCCATTGTTCCGACAATTTGCTACATTTGATTATGGTAAAACAGATTTTGAGCAAGGCGCAACATGGATTTGACTGGTTTGATATTAGCAATCCTACGGTCGAAGATTTTGCAGAATTAAAGAACCAGTACAGTCTGAACGATGCCTCTATCAAGGACTGTTTGGAAACGGGGCATTTGCCTAAAATTGAAGAGTTCGAGTCTTACCATTTTTTAATTATCCGTTTTATAGCTGAAAACTTCCCTGAAAACTCCGATCATCTGATTGAGGTAACGAATAGGATTTCTATTTTCTATGATGAGGATTTTGTGATCACTGCCCATCGCTATGATATCCCTGTACTTCAGGAGCTGATTGATATGGACAAAGGCAATAAGCGTTTCAAATCGAGCAAGAGCCTGATCAACACTTTGGTATCCTTGTCCATAAAATCTTTTGAGAATTTGGTGGTCAATAGCTTGGCAACAAAGCTAGACCTTTATGAGGAAATCGTTTTCTTGCATAATCGGAGGAAACCTTTTTTACGTAAGTTGTACTATCTGAAGCGGCAAATCGACCTTATCCGAATTATTTTGACCTTTTATAAGGATATCGTTGAGTATTTTCATATGCCGGAATACCAGAATATCTATACGCAAGATTTGAGAGATCTGTATTCGAGAACGAATACACTTTATAGGAATATTGGAGAAAATACGGCGCAATTGCTATCGATCTATTTTAATATAGAGTCCAACCACACCAATGAGATCATGCGGACGCTGACCATTATCTCGGTGTTCTTTATGCCGTTAACTTTTATTGTGGGCGTATATGGCATGAACTTTAAGCATATGCCGGAACTCGAATGGTATTATGGATACGCCTATGTAATGGCGGGAATGGCCATTCTTTCGATCATTATCTACATCTGGTTCAAAAGAAAACGCTGGCTATAATAACGGCGATTTCTTTGGCGCAGTGACCATAAAATCTTTCAGGTAATAAGGTTCGAAATAAGCAACATCCTCAAATTCGCCGGTTTGGAATTTCTCGTACGATAAGGCGTCTTGGAAACTTGCTTTGGCGTCGAAGCCTAATGCAACTTGGATTGCTGGATTCGCATGGAACTGCTCATCAAATTTATCTGCGCCAGAACCAAAGAAGATGAGATGATGTCCATCTGCCAAATAGGCGTCAAAACTTGTAGCATCAACAATCAAAGCTTTCGTCGATTCAATCACCTGTGCTTGGGAGTCCAACACCTGCGTGTACACTTCCTGGCGTCGTGCATCAATCATCGGAAACAACAATGTCTTATCGGACAGTTCTCCTGAGATTGCCATAAAGCCATGATACATGGCGTCTAGCGTATTATTAGCAATCATGGGTATATCTAAGGCGTAACACAATCCCTTGGCCGCAGAAACGCCGATACGCAATCCGGTGTATGAACCTGGACCTTTACTTACTGTAATAGCCGATAGGTACTTCATCTGCAATGATGCTTTTTGAAGCAGCTGATCGATAAACAAGGTTAAGGAAGACGCATGCATATTGGGCTCCTCGCCTACTATTTCATGTAGGGTTACACCGTTTTTTGCTAATGACACGGAGCATAGCGGAGTTGCCGTTTCTATCGAAAGGATATAAATATCTGACATAGTAATATTAAGGAACAGGGTCGTGGCCGTGGCCACCCCATGGATTACAGCTTACAATACGTTTTATCGTTAACCAGCCTCCCTTGAACGGTCCGTACTTCATTATCGCCTCTTTGCCATACTGCGAACAGGTCGGGGTATAGCGACAACTTGCCCCCAGAAAGGGCGAGATAAAAAGCTGATAGAAACGGATGATAATTAAGAAAACCCATTGCAGGGGCAGCTTAATTCCTTTTTCCCAAAGTAGACGAAGCAAGTTCATGTGATAATTTTTCTAACAACATCTTCATTTTCTGATGAAGATCAGTAAAAGGTAATTCCTCTTTACCGATGTATTGTATAGCTAATAGCAAATGTAGGGAATGTTCGTTCAAATAATCATAAAGATTATGTTTTTCTAAACGATAGCACTCACGTATCAATCGTTTTAAGCGATTGCGCATTACGGCATGCTTAAAACGCCGTTTAGAAACTGAGGTAATTACTTGAACTGGGAAAGGTAGTGCGACTGCAGTGCGCGAGTAGATCACGCGATAAGGATACACAACAAAAGAAGAACCATTATGGAAAAGGCCGTCAATTAACCTTTTGCTGCATAATCGTTCTTCTTTTGAAAATGTATATTTCTTCATCTCGATGAATAGATCCGGCATATTAGCGCTCGGCTCGTGGATCACCGGAGACCGAATAGATTACCCTTTGTGACGGTTTTCGTCAGAAACAGTAAGACGTTTTCTACCTTTAGCTCTACGAGAAGCTAATACTCTTCTACCATTTGCAGAGCTCATACGCTCTCTGAAACCGTGCTTATTTCTTCTTTTTCTTTGTGAAGGTTGGAATGTTCTCTTCATGACGCTTTTATGCTTGTTTTAATACTTTGATTCAATTTCTCCCTCCGAAGAGGAATGCAAAAATAAAGTTTATTTCACAATTCCGCAACACTGAAATAATAAATAATAAAACTTTCAATGAAAAACGACACTCGGAAGTTCCTGAGCGCCATTAGGAAGGAAAAATAGCAAATAAATAAGCAGATTATTTCAACCTTCGGCATCCATAATCTGCTTTCCTATAGTATCCTATCTTATTTGTTTCTTAGGATATCGCGAATTTCTGTAAGTAATACTTCTTCTTTTGTAGGTGCTGGAGCCTCTTCAGGAGCAGCTGGTTCTTCACGTTTCAATGAATTGATACCTTTTATCACCAAGAAAATACAGAATGCAATGATGAAAAATTGAATAAGCACATTGATAAACTCACCATAACCGATTGCAACTTCAGCAACACCTGCTGCCTCGTTGCCTTCTTTCAACACATATTTCATGCTTGAAAAGTCGATACCACCGGTTAACATTCCGATTGGCGGCATAATAATTTTATCAACTAGGGCAGTAACGATCTTACCGAACGCTCCACCAATTACAACACCGACTGCAAGGTCGATTACGCTGCCACGCATGGCAAACTCTCTGAATTCTTTAAAAAACCCCATAATTTTATTTTTTATTTTACTGCGAAATTTGCCAGCCTGACTTTAGACTAAGGCCCTAACAAACGCAAAAAAAATGCTTTGATATCACAATCTAAAATATTTTTAAGAATATATAGTACTTATTCGATAGAATAATTGGCAAATTGAAAAATAAATGCAACATATGATAAACAAATATCATAGAAACCGTTATATTTATAGCGTAAATATATAGCCTAGTCATAAAATGACCTTAAGATATTTACATTATAAAACAATTATTTCGTCATAATAAGAAACTCGGGGTCGAGATTCTGTTAGACAAATTTATTAATTTACAATACATCAAAGTCGTCTAAAGTAACAGCAGATACATGAAAAAAATACTAATAGCTGATGACCATATCATTGTTCGGTTAGGAGTATCGACAGCCATTAAAGAAACCCTTAAGAATACCGAAATTGTACATGCTGAAACATATGATGAGGTCTATGACAAGTTATCGAAAAGCAGGTTTGACCTATTATTGCTAGATATCAATATGCCCGGCGGTAATAATATCAAAGTAATTAAGGAATTATTGGAGACACAGTCTGACCTTAAAATCTTGGTATTCTCATCTTACGACGAAAGTCTATATGCCCTACGTTATATTGAAGCAGGTGCAGCCGGATATGTCAATAAGACTACCAGCATGAGCGAATTCACCAACGCCATCAATAGCATTTTTGAACGTGGAAAGTACATGTCGGATGCGATCAAGGATCTTTATGTACAAAAGCTAACGACCAGCAAATCGAAAATTGATAGCCTAAATCCTTTATATAAACTTTCGAACCGTGAAATGGATGTGGCAAGACATCTTATTGAAGGCTTAGGAATTATTGAAGTGTCGAGCCGTTTGAACTTGAGTTCGTCGACTGTGAGCACTTATAAGAGTAGAATTTTCGAGAAATTAAATGTGCACAATATCCCAGATTTGATTTCTCTGTTTAAGATACATGCAGAAAAGGAGTAGTTAAACTACTCCTTTTTTATTATTTCAGTTGTTTCTGGCGTTCGGCATCTAGCTTAGCAAATGCCCCATATCCACTACCGGAATATCTTTACGATCTACTAGTATTAGTTCCTGCTGATTCTTAAACGTATATCCTTCTTCGCTTAATTCCCAAAGAAGCGGCGCCAAGAAGTTGATACAAGCTTTTGCTCCCTGATTAATCGCTCCCATGTTCTGGGTATCCTTGGAATTCTTAGCTTCATTTTCTATCTCAAATGGTCCGCTAAACTTCCGGTCATGTAATGCTGCTACAAAAGCATTCCAGTCCATATCATCTGTACCACCAAAGCCGGGCATCATTGCTGTATAATGATGTCTATCCCAATCATGCTGTGGAACAGCAACACCTGCAGCAGCTGCAAGTTCAGCATCGACATGCTGCATTGGATACACCCCTCCCCACTCCACTCTTGCTTTTCCATCGTTCATCTTGGTTGTTTTTACGTGAATACGTTTTAAACGATCGATATCCATCGCTTTAATAACATCAACAGGATTCACATTTTGCCAAATATCATGCGAAGGGTCATAGATTTCTCCATGTGCCTTGCTAGGAATCATCGCATACATGAGCTTCCGAGCAGCCAGCACCGCAGGCAGATTGTTATAGGTACTCGTATAGCGCGAAGAGCGCCAGCCCTCCATCGGGCAGTTCTCATATACAACAGTTACCCCCAAGTCTTCGGCATATTTAATGATTGGTCCAAACACTCGCTTATACTCCTCTAAGTTCTTCTGAAAACCGTCTATCTCATTGCCCAACGCATGGTTGTAACCGACAAAAGTTCCGACCTTTACATCATTCTCATCGCCACCTAAAAGGTATGCTATTCGTATTAGTTTTAACAAGTGGTTCTGGTTTTTTACGCGTTCGATCTCATCACCACCAATCATATTCTCGAATGCACCCAAAGACAGCCTCAATTCCTTAGTATTAAAGCGCTCTAAGGTCGATTTTGCTTGCTCCGGTCCAAACCCTTCGTAATCTAAATGCGTCGCTGTATGGTCTTCTCTGGTACCATCCTTTCGGAACACACACAGATCGACACCCTGCGCACCATTTGCGCGGGCAATATCCAAGAGTTCTGTTTGATTTAATTTATCATAGGCCGAGCTCATCAACCATATCGGGTTTTGTATTGATTTCATAGCGTTGAAGTTATCAAAAATTTGGGCATTAAAAAAGCCCTGACGGGCTTAGAATGTAACGAGACTTGAAGAAAAGCTTATTTCTTATTCTTTAAATCTTGAATTCCTAGACGCAACGACTGCGATAGCGTTTTAATGTCTTGAAGACCTTTTCTCACGCGCGTACCTGCTGCGCTATTGCCTTTAGAGAAGAACTTTTCTGCATCGCCTTCTAAACCGTCAATAAGAGATTTTAATTCCTTGAATTTATCAATACTTGCCATAACTGTTAGATTTATGAGTTTATATTTAGTAACTAGCTTAAAATTAACATCTTTTTCCAAGAATCAAAATCTAAAAACAAAAAAAAAGGTGACCTTCTCAGGCCACCCTTATTTATTAAATAGGATAAGATTAATCAACATTGTCGTGTAAGAACGAGTTGTTTGGTCTGATTTCAGTCTCTCCATCGTCGAACGATAAAGTGAAACGAGACACTTGAGACTGCGAAGAATGTGGAACATCTTCTAAAGTCTTCTGCTTTCTTTTGTAGGCAGGCTCATTCTCTAATTCTTGAAGACCATTGGAAGATTTTAATTTCATGCTCAACTCTTTCAAACGTAAGATACGCTCTTTCGTTTTCAATAATTGATCTTCGAAATTGATCTCTTCTTTCTTCGCTTCTTCCAATTCTACTTCCGCTACAGGAAATTGTTCAAGTGCTTCGTTAGAAATCGGAGCTTCTTCTTCTTGTTGTTCTTCTGCCGGTTTGTAAGCATCAAATACCGTTGGCAATTTGAACTCGAATAACGAAGGCGTTGTCTTCAATTCAAAACCGTGCGGGTTTGAATCTTCCTCAACTTCATCAACCTCTGATGAGTTGTCGAACTCTAACGTATGACGAATGATCTTGTCACTGTTTTCAGCCACAGCAGCTGTACTCGGACTGGTCACCGTCTTATTAGAGAATAGATCTTGCGGAGGTTGTGCCGATGGGTTTTCTACAGGTTGAGAAGGCTTTACAAAAGCACTTTGATCTACCGCAGGACGCTCAGCAAATTGATTCTGAGAAACAGGTTTAACGAAAGCAGAAGTTTGAACTTCCGGAGTTAAGGGAATAGCAATCTTCTCTTTTTCTTTTTCCTTAACACGCTCTTCCGATGTTTGGAAACCTGTAGCTATAATAGTAACAGAAAGTTCCTCGTCGTAGTTCTCATCGATACAGTTACCCCAGATCAAGTCAGCGGATAAACCAGCTTTCTCCTGAATGTAGTCTGTAACGATAGCAACCTCGTCCATAGTTACTTCGCGTTTTCCGGAAGTAATATTCAACAAGATGTAACGAGCACCTTCAATTTCATTATCTTTTAATAATGGCGATGCTAAAGCACCAGTTACAGCGTCTAATGCACGTTGTTCACCAGTAGCAATCGCATTACCCATGATTGCAACACCACTATCATTCATTACTGTGCGAACATCTTTGAAATCGACGTTTACATAGCCCGGGATAGTAATGATTTCTGCAATACCTTTTGCAGCAGTTGTTAAAATATCATCTGCTTTCGCGAATGCAGCTGTCATGGTCAAGTTACCGAAGATCTCGCGCAAGCGATCATTCGAGATAACTAAATAAGAGTCTACATATTTACGTAATTCGCCAAGACCTTCCTCAGCTTGCATACGACGTCTTTTACCTTCGAAAGTAAATGGAGTAGTAATAATAGCAACGGTTAGAATTCCTAATTCTTTCGCAGCCTTCGCCAATACCGGACTTGCTCCAGTACCTGTACCACCACCCATACCAGCAGTGATGAAAAGCATCTTTGTATTGGTACCCAACATGCGTTTGATATCCTCAATACTTTCGATAGCTGAATTCTCACCAACATCAGGGTCAGCACCTGCTCCCATACCTTCTGTTAAGCTTGCACCTAATTGAACCTTATTTGGAATCGGGCTAAGCTCCAATGCTTGCGCATCTGTATTACAAACGATGAAGTCTACACCAGAAATCCCTTGCTTATACATGTGATTTACGGCATTCCCACCGCCACCACCAACACCAATTACCTTGATAATTGATGAATTCTCCTTTAACATTTCAAATTGTATCGACATATATGTTATCCTATTTAATTCTTCCTCAAGCAATTACGTTATCGCAATTTGACTCAACAATTCTAATGTAATATTACCAAAATCTTAACAACAGTTTTCCACATTTGTTAAAATGTGGAAAAATCGAACGATGTGGAAAATTATTTCTTTCCGATAAATGTGTCATCGTCGATATCGGCGCCATCCTTGATCCAGTCGCCTAAGAATCGAGTTAACCAACCCTCCTTTTTTGACTGTCCTTCCGCTATTTCTTTAACGCCTTCTTTCGCTTTTTCTTTTGTTTGAGGAGCTTTTTTAACTATTTTTTCTTCATTGCGCATCTCCTCTTCTTCAATCGACTGTATACCTTTAATCAACAATCCGATACCCGTTGCATACAATGGGCTCTTAAGCTCGTCAAAGGCTTGTTTGTTCAACATTTCGGTCTTTGCTAAATACTCATTCGGGTAACCAATACGACAATCGATACCTGTGATATATTCAACTAATTGAACTAAGTGTTTCAACTGCGCACCACCACCTGTAATAACAATACCTGCAATCAATTTATCTTCATAACCTGAAGACTTAATCTCGTAGTAAACATGCTCGATGATCTCTTCCATTCTAGCTTGAATAATATAAGCTAGGTTTTTCACAGAGATCTCTTTTGCTTCACGACCGCGGATACCAGGTACACAGATCACTTCGTTATCTTTGTTTTCGTCAGCTAATGCAGAACCGTAACGAACTTTCAATTGCTCCGCTTGATTGCGCAATACAGAACATCCCTGACGGATATCTTCTGTAACGATATTTCCACCCAATGGAATTACCGCCGTATGACGAATAATACCTTCATGGAAGATCGCCACATCCGTAGTACCACCACCAATATCAACTAACACCACACCTGCCGTTTTTTCCTCTTCATCCAACACAGCTTCGGATGATGCAAGAGGTTCTAAGATCAATTCAGAAACTTCAAGATCTGAATTATCTACACAACGCTTGATGTTTTTAATGTCAGTAACACGACCGGAGATAATATGGAAATTTGCTTCCACACGACGACCAGCCATACCAATAGGTTCTTTGATACCAGGTTCGTTATCAATAGTAAACTCTTGAGGCAACACATGGATAATCTCCTCTCCCGGAGGCAAAACCAATTTATACATATCCGAAATCAAACGCTCAATATCTAAACGTCCAATCTCATCATCGTCGTTCTTGGTTAAGATACCACGGTGCTGAATACTTTTAATGTGCTGACCCGCAATACCCACGTTGACAACCTTGATGTCTACGTTTGATTGCCCCTCCGCTACGGCAACGGCCTCACGAATACTTGTAACCGTTTTCTGGATATTTGCTACTACCCCACGGTTAACACCTGCAGATTCAGCTTTGCCGACACCTAAAAGCTCCACCTTATTGACCCCACTACGACGACCAACGGTTACACAAATCTTTGTTGTACCGATGTCCAATCCAACAATAATTGGATTCTCTTTTTCATTTTCTACAATTCTAGGTTTCATATGCTGTGTTTGATGCTGTATGTTATTAATTCTTTCTGTTTACTTCTTATTCATTTTCATCTGCAAGCTGTCGATGAACCAGTCACCATTACGCTCACAAATAATTTGGCCGCCATATTTCACATTCACTTTGCTATAGGCGCCAGTCCCCACTCTTGGCATGATATGCTTATAGAAGGTCGTCAGTCGATTCAATTTATAATCCAATGAATCAGCACTCCCGATAATCAATGACTGCTCACCAACGCGAGGGACGATTTCGATGTCACGATCGCTGTTAACAAAGAGCTGCACGATTTGATTGCTCCATAAATCATCGTTCTTTGTATGCTCGACAACATTTACTAAATCCTTTACCAGGGAAGATTGAACAGGCTCCAAAGCCTTCTTATAACCTTCTTTAATATTTCCGTTCGCCACCATCACATGTGGAACATATTTCAATGTCACCGGAATCTTTTGGTTCTTGGAGTCTACATAATACTCCTGCCCCATTTGATTGATAACACGAAGAACAACCTCACGTTGCAAAACCTGCACCTGCATCGTTCCATCCATGTCCATGTGTACATCTGCTTCCGACACGTAAGGAGATTTCTTTAACTCATTCTCGATCTTCTGCAAAGGAATTTCATTCAGATTCCTACCCACAACACGCCCAAACTTATCCTGAATCATTGACGAAATATCCTGCTGATCAATGAACGTTTCTTTACCTTCTACTAAAACCTTTAGTGACGTACATACCTGCACCTGATCTTTCTTCGTTACGAGGCTCATCAACATACCAACTCCTACCAGGGAAGCAATTCCTAGGAAAAAGTAGCCCACTTGGCGCCATTGTATGTTTCTAATTTTATTAAGCATTTGTCAATACTTCTTTAATCGGTTTAACCAACTTATCAATATCACCTGCACCTACCGTCACAACCAACTCCGGGCTCTCGGATTTTACAATCGCTAATACTTCTTCCGGACTTACCAAACGCTTATTTTCCAAGCGAATCTTTTCCAACAACCATTGAGAATCCACACCTGCGATCGGCAATTCACGAGCCGGATAGATCTCCATCAACAACAGCTCATCTGCTAAAGCTAAAACCTCAGCGAAGCCATCTACGAAGTCACGCGTACGAGTGAATAAGTGAGGCTGAAAAACAACCGTTAACTTCTTATTCGGATATAGCTTCTTCATCGATGTCAAGAAAGCGCGCAATTCCTCCGGATGATGCGCATAGTCATCGATGTAAATATGCTCAGGTGATTTAAAAATATATTCGAAACGACGTTTTACCCCTGCAAATGTTGATAATGCATGAACGATCTTCGGAGCAGCAATCCCTAATAGCTTCGCAACAGTAATCGCAGCAACCGCATTCTCTACATTATGCAACCCCGGAATACCTAAGTGAATATCCTTGATCGTCAAATCTTCCGAATGATAATCAAAATAGAACTCGCCATCTTTAACAACAACGTTCTCCGCGTATGCATCGCAAACCTCTTCACGAGCATAGTTGATATCTGCCGCAAATGGCAATCCCTTCCTTACGATCTTTTGACCATCTTCCACTACGCGATCCAAAAACATTTGGAAAGACTCCTGAAGCTTACTCGCTTCGCCATAGATGTCCAAGTGATCAGCATCCGCAGATGTAACGATCGCAATATTCGGGTGTAGCGTCAGAAACGAGCGATCATACTCATCCGCTTCTACAACCACGACGTTATTATCGCCAAACAATACGTTATTCTGATAGTTCGTGCTGATACCACCTAAGAAGGCAGAACAATCATAACCACTATCTTTCAATATATGAGCAACCATGGTCGACGTTGTTGTCTTGCCATGTGTTCCTGCAACAGCAATCGTGAAACGACTTGCTGAAATAAAACCCAACACCTGTGAGCGTTTGTACAACTCATGACCCGCTTTGATGAAATGAGATTTCAAAGCTAAGTCTGCAGGAATAGCTGGTGTAAAGATGATCAGGGTATCTTCACCTGCCGATTCAAACGATGCAGGCACTGCTGCCACATCATCCGTATAAATAATCGGCATCCCCTCTTCTTCTAATGTCCTAGTCAACTCTGTCGACGTACGATCATAGCCCGCAACCTCACAACCTAAGCGACTAAAATAACGAGCAAGACCGCTCATACCGATACCACCGATACCCAATAAATAAACTCGTTTGATTTTGTCGATATTCATCTTTACTTTCTTATTAAATTCAATACTTCTTGTGCAATCACCACATCAGCATCTGCTAGTGCCAGTTTATTGATTGCGTCGCCTAAGGCTTGCATTTTCGGTTCATCTTTCAACAAGCTTAATAGCTTACTGACTAAAACCTCACGTGCCTCATCGTCTTTCACCATGATCGCTGCGTCCTTGCTGACTAATGCCATCGCATTTTTCGTCTGATGATCATCCGAAACATTCGGTGAAGGAACCAATACTACAGGTTTTCCAACCACACATAACTCCGAAATAGTACCTGCACCTGCACGCCCAACAATCACATCTGCCGCCGCATATGCATAATCCATACGGTCTACAAAAGCCATCAATTTGATCTCTTCTGGAAGCGAGTCGCCCAGTTCCTCTTTTAGTTTCTCATAGTAGTAACCGCCACACTGCCAGATCACCTGAACACCTGCCTCTACAAACTGCGGAATACCCGCTTTGATACAATCGTTCAATGTCAGCGCGCCTAAGCTACCACCCGTAACCAAAATAGTCTTCTTATTCATGTCCAATGCAAAGGCATTGATTGCTTCCTCGCGCTTGTTCTCAATCGCTACGGAAGACTTACGAATAGGATTACCGGTCAACAGAATGCGCTCGGCTGGAAAAAAACGATCCATACCCTCATAGGCAACACAGATCTTCTTCGCTTTTGCGCCCAACTTCTTGTTGGTCACTCCGGCATAAGAGTTCTGCTCTTGGATGATCGTCGGTAAACCCATCATATTCGCCATCATCAATAATGGACCTGATGCATACCCGCCGACACCAATAGCCACTTCGGCTTTAAACTGTTTAAGAACGCTGCGCGCTTTCAAAAGGCTCTTCAGCATTTTGAATGGAAGCGCTAAGTTTTTCAATAGGGATTGACGGTTGATACCTACGATATCCAGACCTACAATCTCATATCCTGCTGCTGGCACACGCTCCATCTCCATCTTGCCCTCTGCACCAACAAATAAAATCTCCGTGTCGGGCGCCAATTGCTTCAATGCATTCGCAATCGCAATCGCCGGGAAAATATGTCCTCCCGTGCCGCCTCCACTTATGATTACTTTATGCGCCATATATTTAAATAGTACCAACTACCACCTTACGAGCAGCTGGCTTTTTAACTACGTCTAATTCTTCTTTATGCTTCAACTCTTCAATGTTACGGCTCACACTTAGGATGATTCCCAAGGCCACGCTCGTAAACAAAATCGACGTCCCCCCCATACTGACCAAGGGTAATGGAACACCCGTTACCGGGCCAAGCCCTACCGCGACAGCCATATTAGCTAAAGCCTGTATCGTCAAACTGAAGCCCAATCCTGCCGCCAAAAAGGCGCCGAAGGCTCGCGGACTTAAAGTCACAATTCGAATACAGCGATACATCAAGGCAATGTATAAGAACAGCAATACTGCTCCCCCTATCGTGCCATACTCTTCAATAATAATCGCAAAGATGAAATCCGAATATGGGTGCGGCAAAACATTTCGTTGAACTGAATTACCAACGCCTTTTCCGAACATTTCCCCCGTTGCAATTGCAATCTTCGCATTGTTTGCCTGGAAGTTTTTATCCTCCTGGAATGAACCCTTCGAATCATGAACCTCTTCCGTTTGGAAGAATCCCTGAATACGACTGATGTATGTACCGCGACGTGGACCTAAAAGCATAACCAGTGTCAACAACACCGCTCCGCCTAAACATACCACCGCAATCTGTTTGAAGTCGATACGTCCGATCATCAGCAATAAAACACTTACACCAAACAGCATCAATGCTGTAGATAAGTTTGCCAAGGCAATTAACACGAACACCGCACATACTGCCCCCATAATTGGGATGAACGACTTTTTAACGTCTTTAATTTCTTCCTGTTTTCTCGACAGCATACGCGCCAAGAATGTAATCAAGGCAAGCTTTGCTAAATCCGACGTTTGAAACGTCTGATTGATGATCGGAATAGTCAACCAACGGCTCGCCTCGTTCACCTTGCTACCAAACAGCAAAGTGTATAATAATAAAGGAATCGTGATCAACATTAACAGTTTGGATATACCGGCATAATAGCGGTAATCCAACTTGTGAGATAAGTACATTAATCCTAAGCCTGCAACAACGATAAATAGGTGCTTGAACAGATACATCTCGGTACCTTTGCCTTCTTTATAAGCCAAAGTACCTACAGAACTGTAAACTGCTAATAGTGACCAAATGGATAACAAGATCACAATGATCCAGATCCACTTATCGCCTTTTAGTTTAGAAAAAATGTATTCCATAGATCCCCCCTATATTATTATAAAGCCATTACAGCTTCCTTAAATTTATCACCACGCTCTTCGTAGTTCTTGAACCAATCAAAGCTTGCACAAGCAGGCGACAACAATACCGTGTCTCCCTTTTTCGCAAGATGAGAAGCAATCTGAACCGCATCAGACATTGACGCGGAATTAACGATCACTTCTGTGTCATCCTCAAAAGCCTCATGAATGCGGCCCGTATCTTTACCAATACAGATAATAGCCTTTACCTTAGACTTCACA
Source organism: Sphingobacterium sp. UBA6645 (assembly GCF_002455685.1). Taxonomy (NCBI): domain Bacteria; kingdom Pseudomonadati; phylum Bacteroidota; class Sphingobacteriia; order Sphingobacteriales; family Sphingobacteriaceae; genus Sphingobacterium; species Sphingobacterium sp. UBA6645. The sequence continues at coordinate 27,582 of NZ_DKLH01000084.1, read as the reverse complement.
AGATCACGCAACATGTCGTAATCATTGCCTTTATCCACACCCCCCATGATCAATACGATATCCGTAGAGAAACTCTCCAACGCATACCATACCGAGTTCACGTTTGTTGCCTTTGAATCATTGATATAATTCACGCCACCAACGCTAGCTACATACTCAAGTCTGTGTTCAATATTTACAAAGGATCCCATACTCTCCTTCATCGACTGATTGCGCAATTCTTGAACTTTTGCAATCAATCCCGCCGCACTGTTATTGTAAACATTGTGCTTGCCCTGTAACGATAATTCTTCAATATTCATGGTAAAAACTTCTCTATTAGGTACTAAAATGTTCAAAGTGTTGTCTGCATCAACAAAAGCCCCCTGTGTTAATGCTTGCTCCTGTGTAAATGGCAAATGAATAGCCTTTGTCGGATGCTTATCCAATGCCGCTACTGTTTCCGGATCATCTAAACAGTAAATGAAGTAATCCGTCTCGCGTTGGTTCTGCAGCATTCTGAATTTCGAAGCCACATAATTCTCCATTTTATATTCGTAACGATCTAAATGATCGGGCGTAATATTTAAGATGACAGCAACGTCTGCACGGAAATGATACATATCATCCAACATAAAGCTGGAAATCTCCAATACATAACATGCATGCGGATCACGAGCTACCTGCAAAGCGAAACTGTTACCGATATTCCCTGCCAGACCAACATCCACCCCGCCCTCTTTCAACAAGCTATAGGTTAGCATGGTGGTTGTCGTCTTGCCATTGGATCCTGTAATGCAGTACAATTTCGCATCGGTGTATTGAGCGGCAAACTCAATCTCTGAGATCAATGGTTTATTTAAAGAACGTAGCTGCTTGATTAATGGAGCCTTCTCCGGAATACCCGGGCTCTTCACCACTAAATCAGCATTCAATATCAATTCCTCACTGTGCTTGCCCTCTTCAAAAGAAATCTGCTCTTTTTCCAAGGTTTGCTTATAAGAATCGGCGATCTGCCCCATATCGGAAACAAATACATCAAAGCCCTTATCCTTACCTAAAATTGCAGCACCTACGCCACTCTCGCCCGCACCTAGGATAACCAGGCGGCCAGATTGTGGATAATAGGTATGTGCTATATTTGACATCTTCTTATTTTATCTAACTTTCAATGTAACTATGGTCAAAATCGCGAGGATAATCGACAGAATGACGAAACGCGTCACGATCTTCGATTCATGATATCCTTTCTTCTGGTAGTGGTGATGTAATGGGGACATCAAAAAGATACGTCTACCCTCACCATATTTCTTCTTCGTGAACTTGAAATAGGACACCTGAAGAATTACCGATAGATTCTCAATCAGGAAGACCCCACATAATACCGGAATCAAAAGCTCCTTACGGATCAGGATCGCAAAAGCAGCAATGATACCGCCGATGGCCAAACTTCCTGTATCGCCCATGAAAACCTGAGCAGGATAAGCATTGTACCAAAGGAAACCTGTACATGCACCGATAAAGGCACCGGCAAAAATTACCAACTCACTCGAGTTCGGAATGTACATGATGTTCAAATAGTCCGAGAAAATAATGTTACCCGATACATAGGCTAAAATCGCCAGAGTAATCCCCATAATTGCCGAGGTCCCCGTGGCTAGCCCGTCTATCCCATCCGTTATATTGGCCCCATTCGAAACCGCCGTAACAATAAATACGACCACAACTAAGAAAACCATGAAAGTCGCCCAAGGGTTATTCACACCCAAAAAGTCTAAGACTTTCGCATAGTCAAACTCATTATTCTTATAAAATGGAATATTCGTCTTGGTCGACTTCACATTCTCCGCATAAATCTTTTCGCCAGTTGATGGGTTGATAACCACCTCCACCGGTTTCGAAGAAGTCGGGTTGGTCACTTGCTGACGAACCACGATATCCGGATGGAAATACATGGTGATCGCAATCAAAACCCCAAGACCAATCTGACCGATTACTTTAAAACGTCCCGCTAATCCTTCTTTATTCTTACGGAATACTTTGATATAATCATCCAAGAATCCAATCGCCCCCATCCATACCGTCGTGATGATCATTAAGATGACATAGATATTATCTAGCTTCGCGAACAGTAAGGTTGGGATAAGGATACCTGCGATAATGATCAATCCACCCATCGTCGGTGTTCCTTGCTTCTTCTTCTCGCCCTCCAAACCTAAATCACGAATTGTTTCGCCTACTTGCTTCTGATGAAGCAAACGAATCAAACGACTACCGAATACCGTCGTGATAATTAACGAAACAATAACTGCCATGGCCGTCCGGAATGAGATATACTGGAACAATCCAGCTCCCGGGATATGAACATGTTCATTAAGCCAAGTAAATAAATAATATAACATCCTCTCTAATTGATCTCGTTAAATATATTTTCTAATTCCTCACGATCGTCGAAGTGATTCTTCACGCCCTTGATCTCTTGATACTTCTCGTGCCCTTTGCCTGCAACAAGGATAACATCTCCCGGTTGTGCTAAGTGAACCGCCGCACGAATCGCTTCTCTACGATCGGTAATCGAGAATACGTTCTTCTTCTTCTCCGCCGGCAAGCCAGCTTCCATATCTCTGATGATCTGTACCGGATCTTCTGAACGCGGATTATCCGACGTCAATATCACCTTGTCGCTCAATCGAGCGGCAACTTCCGCCATCTCCGGGCGCTTTGTTTTATCACGGTCACCACCACAGCCTAATACCGTTAATACCTGTTGACCTTGCTTTCTTAAATCAAGAATCGTTTCCAGCACATTCTCAACTGCATCCGGCGTATGGGCATAATCCACGATAGCAACAATCCCATTGTTCGAACGTACCGTTTCAAATCGTCCCTCTGCACCCGAAATCTCGCTCAAAGCAGTCAGAACCTTCATGGTTTCCTGCTCCAATAAAATGGCAGCGCCATATACCGCTAATAAATTGTAGGCATTGAAATGCCCAACCAACTTAACCCATAGCTCTTGACTATCAATCTGCAGCAACATCCCATCTAAATGGCTTTCCAAAATCTTAGCCTTGAAATCAGCCATCTGATGCAGACCATAAGTCTTACGATGCGCAAATGTATTTTGAAGCATCACTACACCGTTCTTATCATCGATATTCGTCAATGCGAAAGCGTAGCGATCTAAATCGTCAAAGAACTTCTTCTTTGCCTTGATATAGTTGGCAAAAGTGCCGTGAAAATCTAAGTGGTCATGTGTGATATTCGTGAAAATCCCACCCGCAAAGCGTAATCCAGCAATGCGTTGCTGAACAACGGCATGCGAGCTCACTTCCATGAAACAATAGTCGCAACCATCATCCAACATCTCACGCAATAATGCGTTCAAAGAAATCGGATCTGGTGTCGTATGTGTAGCAGGAACAATGCGATCGCCGATCTGATTTTGAACCGTTGATAACAATCCAACATGGTAGCCCAACTTCGTGAAAAGATTGAATAACAATGTCGCCACCGTCGTCTTACCATTAGTGCCTGTAACCCCTACTAATTTTAAATCTTTGGATGGATTACCATAAAAATTCGCTGCAAAAACACCTAGCGCAAATGAAGAATCATCAACCAATATATAGGTTACTCCCTCTGAAATTTCAGCAGGATATTCTTCCAATAACACCACGCTTGCACCTAACTCGACAGCCTTTGCGATAAACAAATGACCATCCGTTTGATGCCCACGAACCGCTACAAAGGCAGAACCTGCCTGTGCTTTTCTAGAGTCCAGACATACCGAAGTCACCTCTGCATCGAGAGTGCCTTGGTAATCCTTTACCGGGATAGCATGTAACAATTCTTTTAACAACATATTAGTGTAATTCAATTAACACCTTAGTACCCGACTTCAAACGCTGTCCGGCAGCTAATGACTGATTAAAAACTTTTCCTTTTCCACGTACAGTGGTCTTGAAGCCTGCATTCTCCATCGCAAAGATGGCATCCACTAAGCCCATACCTTTTACATCCGGAACAACCCCTTCTTTAAACTCTGCGCTCGTAAATGGCAAAGCGTTGGTGCTGTTCGCTCCTGAATCCGATTGAACTATCGCATTCCAGTTCACGGACTGAATACCCAACATCTGATAAACCTTTGCTGTGGCATCTTTCGAACCTCTCAATGTATATGGAACTTTCGCTCCTTTAAAATTTACCTGACGCTTGTCTAATGTGCTATGTAAAGACAGGTCATTCGCATAAACCATGTCTGCTAACTCACGAAATACCGGACCGGCAACTGACCCACCGTAATAACCATTTCTTGGGTTACGGATCACGACGATCATCGAATACTTCGGATTCTCCGCAGGGAAGTAACCAACGAAAGATGATTGATAACGACGAGCGCCATATCCCCTTGAGCCGTCCGCCATCTGCGCAGTACCGGTTTTACCCGCTGAACTGTACAACGGACTACGCAAGCGCTTTCCTGTTCCCTCCACCATTACACCTTCCATCATCTTCTGCATCTTGCGGATAGCATCTTCCGATGCCATTTGTTTATTAATGACGCGTGCATCAAACTTTTGCACGGTATTTCCTAAATGCTGGATTTCTTTAACGAATAAGGGAGCCAATAAACGCCCATTGTTCGCTACGCCATTCACCAACGTCAGTGTCTGTAACGGAGTCAATTTCAATTCGTAGCCGTAAGCCATCTGCACTAAAGACAATTTGCTCCATGAGCGGCTATCCGGCATCTTAACCCAAGGCTTACCTTCTCCTGGAATCTGCAAGCCTAGTGGATCGTTCAAGCCCCATTTATGCAGCTTACCTGTATATTTTGCAGGGTTGCTACCATAATGCTGATTGATCAACTTGGCAACACCCACATTCGAAGACTCTTCGAATGCTTCTTTTGCGGTAACTTTAGATTTCTTCGGCGGATGCGAATCGCGAATCGTATGGCTCGGCACTTTATACGTACCGTTGCCAATATCTACAATAGTATTCGTGTCGATCACGCCATCATCCAATGCCACCAAATAAGATGCAATCTTAAAAGTCGAACCTGGATCCGCACCCTGTGCAATTGCATAATTAAATTTCTCTCTATAAACGCCTTCGGTATCACGTGTGAAATTCGCAATCGCGCGAACCTCACCTGTATTCACTTCCATAAGGATCACACAACCGTTATCAGCGTTACTTTGGATCAATTGCTTCTCCAATGCACGTTGCGCCATGTCCTGCATATTGACATCGATGGTTGCGATAATATCTGAACCATCCGTCGGAGCAACTTCCATCTCTCTATTCACCGGAATCCAGACACCGCCTGCGATACGCTGCATTAATTGTACACCGCTGCGCCCTTCGATATAATCGCCATAAGCACCCTCTAAGCCGACACGAACGGTGTCGCCTTTGGTATTTTTGTAACCTATGGTACGAGCCGCAAGATTAGTAAACGGCAAAATGCGCTTATTCTCGCGCACTGCTATTAAGCTACTTGAGTAGCGTTTCTTATTTTCTTTGAACCCTTTTAATAAAGGAAATTGCTTTAATGCTTTTAACTGTTGATGCGAGACCGCACGCTTGATCAACACATAGCGCTGTTTCTTGGCGCGCGCTTCTTTCAATTGTCCCAAATATTGTCTGGACGATTTATCACCGAAGAATTTTGATAGTTGAATTGCCAAGGAGTCTACACGAGCGTTAAAAACATCGTTCTCTTCAGCAGGAATCGCCATCGCATCAAAACGAATGTCGTACTCAGGCACCGAGGTTGCTAATAAGCTACCATCGTTTGAATAGATGTTTCCACGTGCAGCTTCAACAACACGCTCGCGAATTGTCAAACTATCAGCGATCGCTCTCCAACGGTCACCGTCCACATACTGTAAATGCAAGAGCTTCCCGAAAACCAATAGGGCACCAAATACCATTAGCCCGAACGCCAGGTACACCCTAATCAATATGGATTTCCTAATATTCATGTAATGGTTCTTGTATTTACTGTTTAACTTCTTTTACTACTTGCAATTTGATCGGCGGTTCGGTTCTTTCCTTCAGACCTAATGTATCCGCACGTTTCGCTATTTCTGTCTGCGTCGTTAATTTCATCAACTCGGCATTCAACGATTTATAATCCCAACTCAACTCTTTCACCTCTTTCCCTAGGCGGTCGATTCGACGAACCGTATTCTCCGCAAGGTGTCGGTTTGAAATGTAAAGCAAACCCAACAAGGCCAAAAAAGCCACGAACGGTAGGTTCTTGGCAACGAGATAAGTAGAGAGCTTCTTTTGGGAGAAAATGGACTTCAGGAAATCTTCCGTCTCTTCCACCTTTTCTTCCAAAGCATCAGACATCTCCTCTTGCACTTCCTCGCTTAGCTCTTTATTTTTTATCGTATTCCTCGCCATTCGCTAGTCTTTGCTTCAATTACACCTTTTCTGCTATACGCAATTTCGCACTGCGCGCTCTGTTGTTTCTCGCCAACTCTTCTTCATTCGCCACAATAGCCTTCCGGCTGATTACTTTAAATGGTTTGATCTCATTCCCGAAAAAATCCTTCTCCACCTCTCCTTTGAACTTACCCTTCGCCATGAAATTCTTAACCAATCTATCTTCTAAAGAATGGTAAGACATCACCACCAATCGTCCGGACTCTTTCAAAACCCCAACCGTCTGTTCCAAAAACTCCTGTAGGGCTTCTAACTCTTTATTTACTTCGATACGTAAAGCCTGAAATACCTGCGCATGGTATTTATGTTCTTTACCTTTCGGAACTAATTTCTTGATCACCTCTTTTAGTTCAGCAACCGTATTGATCTCTTGATTTAAACGAGCAGTAACGATTGTTTTTGCTAAAGTCTTCGCATTGATGATTTCACCATACATCCCGAAGATGCGATGCAAATCCTCTTCAGCGTAGGTACTCAATACCTTGCGCGCATCTAAGTCCGAAACCTGATCCATCCGCATATCCAAATCCGCATCAAAGCGAATCGAGAAACCGCGGTCAGCATCATCGAACTGATGTGAGGAAACGCCTAAATCGGCTAAGATGCCATCAACGGCACGAATTCCCTCTAAACGCAAATAATTTTTTAAGAACCTAAAGTTTTGATGGATCAACGTGAAACGAGGATCATCCAAAGCATTCTTAACAGCATCCGGATCCTGATCAAATGCGATCAAACGACCCTTTGGCCCTAAGTGTTTCAATATTTCTTTTGAGTGTCCACCTCCACCGAAGGTCACATCTACATAAATCCCGTCTGGCTTTATAGCAAGTGCATCAATACACTCCTGGAGCATCACTGGTACGTGGTAGCCGATTTCGTTACTCATTCTCCAACCCTCCGAAATCAAATCCACCCATAACGTCTTCCGCTAGTGCAGCAAAATCATCGCCCATATCCGCATCCATAATCGCATCGTATTCTGCTTTCGACCACACTTCAATCTTATCAAACTGACATGCTAGAACAACATCCGCTTGAATACCTGCGTACTCTAACAAACCCTTCGGCAATAACACACGGCCCGCAGAGTCCAAAGACAATTCCGTTGCACCACGCATAAATTGACGAATGAAGTTTCTGTTCTTCGCATTATATTGGTTCAGCTTCGCCAGCTGCGCCATCTTCTTATTCCATTCCTCCCTCGTGTAAATCACCAAATTCTTCTCAAAACCTCGGTTCACGACAAGCCCTTCCCTCTCCGCTTCCGGCAGCTGCCGTTTAAGCGAAGCTGGAACCACCATTCTTCCTTTGGTGTCTAGCTTACATTCGAATTCTCCGATTAATTGATTCATTCAGTATACGTCTACACTAATTTTAATGTAAAAGTAGACACTTTCCCCCACAATCTCCCACAATCCCCCACAAAAAAGTTTTCCACATCATAATACGACTACAAAAACAGCCTCTAGCGCAACAAAATCAAAGGATTATATTGAATTACAATAAATTAAAAAATGTATCAAATCGATTGAAAACCATCGACTAAGGAAGGAATAATGGAAGGTTTTCCATAAAAAATTAGAAAAATAGGAACAAAGTGGCTGAAAGTGGGAGAAGATAAAACAAGCTCAAGTCAAAGCCATTCTAAACCCAATATTAACCCCAATCAAACCCGCTCTGGAGCGGGTTTGATTGGGGTTTGAATGGGGAGTAGTTAGTATTTAGTATTTAGTAGTTAGACCTATGGCGGCTATAGAGATTAGATGTTAGATTTAAGACATTGTCTTTGAACCAGGAAAGGAAGGATGCAAGGATGGACAGGATATCACGCCATCGGTCTTTATACTAAGTACTAACTACTAAATACTTTTTCTGAACCAGGAAAGAAAGGATGTAAGGATGAGCGGGATATTACGCCATAGGTCTTTATACTAAGTACTAACAACTATTTCTGAACCAGGAAAGGCCCCTTCGAAACCAAACGTCCAAAACAAAACAATCCTGCCCACCCTTGCATCCTGCCTATCCTGTTCAAAACGATCCTGCCAATCCTTAAATCCTTTCTTTCTTGGTTCATAGACAAACTTTCATTTGTTGTTTATACCAAACGTTCAAAGACAAATTTTCCTTTCTTGTTTATTCCAAATGTTCAGAAACATCCCCCTTTTTCAAAACCAAAAAAGCCCCCCTTCCGTCTACATAAAATCCAATTCTTTATTTTAATATAAATCCGATAATTTTGTCCTTCTATAATAAAGACAGTAAATCATGCACAGAACACATACTTGTGGCGAACTAAGAATTGAAGATATTGGAAAAACCGTAACCTTAAGTGGTTGGGTTCAGAAATCACGCGACTTAGGAGGGATGACCTTCATTGACGTTCGTGATCGATATGGTATTACACAATTAACCTTTAACAGTGATGATGACGAGTCCCTTCGTAGCCGCGCACGTGAGTTAGGGAGAGAGTTTGTAATCAAAGCGACAGGAACTGTTATTGAGCGCTCAAGTAAGAACAGTAAAATCCCTACGGGAGAGATTGAAATTAAAGTGAGCAACTTGGAGATTCTAAACGAATCGAAGCTACCTCCATTCACTATTGAGGATGAAACGGACGGGGGTGATGATATCCGTATGAAATATCGTTATTTGGATATTCGTAGAAATCCGGTTAAGAACAGCTTACTTTTCCGTCATAAAGTAACGCAGGAGGTTAGAAACTATTTATCGAACCTTGACTTCTGTGAGGTGGAGACTCCTTATTTAATTAAGTCTACTCCAGAAGGGGCGCGTGACTTTATCGTACCTTCACGTATGAACCCTGGTCAGTTCTATGCATTACCACAATCTCCACAAACGTTCAAACAGTTATTAATGGTGGGTGGTATGGACAAGTATTTCCAAATCGTTAAGTGTTTCCGCGACGAGGATTTACGCGCTGACAGACAGCCGGAGTTTACACAGATTGACTGTGAGATGTCATTTGTAGAGCAAGAAGACATCTTGAATATCTTCGAAGGCATGACTCGTCACCTATTGAAAACAATCCACGGTATCGAGTTGGATCAATTCCCTAGAATGACATTTGACGAAGCGATGCGCACTTACGGAAATGACAAACCGGATATCCGTTTTGGAATGAAGTTCGGTGAGTTGAACGCCGTTGCGCAGCATAAAGAGTTTGCTATTTTCAACAATGCCGAACTTGTCGTTGGTATTGCTGTTCCAGAAGCAGCTTCTTATACTAGAAAACAGATTGATGAGCTAATCGACTGGGTAAAACGCCCTCAAGTTGGTGCATCAGGAATGGTCTATGCAAAATATGAAGCAGATGGCAGCATAAAATCTTCCGTTGATAAATTCTACGATCAAGCAGACTTATTGAAATGGGCAGAAGCCACAGGCGCTAAACCTGGCGACTTGATCTTGGTATTATCGGGTCCGGCAAATAAAACACGCGCGCAGTTATCTGCATTGCGTATGGAATTAGGAAATCGCCTAGGTCTACGTAAGCCGGATGAATTTGCACCGCTATGGGTAATCGACTTCCCATTATTGGAGTGGGACGAAGAAAGCGGACGCTATCACGCAATGCACCACCCATTCACTTCTCCGAAGTTAGAGGATATGCCGCTACTAGATACCGATCCCGGAAAAGTGCGTGCTAATGCATACGACTTAGTATTGAATGGTAATGAAATTGGTGGTGGTTCCATTCGTATCCATGATAAAGAAATGCAAGCCTTGATGTTCAAGCATCTAGGATTCACGGAAGAGCAGGCGCAGGATCAATTTGGATTCCTGATGAATGCCTTCCAATATGGCGCTCCTCCGCACGGCGGATTAGCATTTGGACTTGACCGTTTAACCGCAATTCTTGGTGGACAGGAGACGATTCGTGACTTTATCGCATTCCCGAAAAATAATTCAGGACGTGATGTAATGATTGATGCCCCTGCAACAATTGCTTTAGAACAACTAGATGAGTTGAATATTGCGTTGAAACCTTTAACAAAATAGTAGGAATCGGTTTTACCACATCCACTCATTAACGGATAAATTATTATCTTTATAAAAGTTGACCATATCCCGGTCAACTTTTATTTTTGTATACATCGCACACAATACCCTATGGCAGCATCAGTAGCAGACAAATTCCTTCAAGACAGTAAGACTAAATCTTTCGATTTGCGCCATCGCCAGATTATCAATACCAATATTGATAAGTATAATGTGGCTTTTGAGCGTGGCAAATCGAAATTTCATGACTTGGAGAATTCGAAACAGAAGGCTAATCTGATCAAATGGAAGGTGATGGAAAACCTGGACCGTTATTTATTGGATTTCGAGTCTAATTTTACGAAGAATGGCGGCCATGTGATCTGGGCGAATGATGCGGAAGAAGCAAGACAAGAGATTGCGAAAATTATCGAACAGCACAACGCGAAGTCGGTTATCAAATCCAAGTCGATGGCGACGGAGGAGATTGAACTGAATCACTTTCTTGCTAAGAAAAACATCGAGACTATTGAAAGCGATTTAGGTGAATTTATCATTCAGCTTTTAGATCAAAAACCCTATCATTTCGTCACTCCTGCTATGCACCTTAGTTTGGAAGATATTGCCAAGCTATTCCATGAGCGCTTCGAAACGCCCTTGGAAGCGACGGCAGAGGAGTTGACCATGAAGGCGCGGGAGATATTACGCGAGAAATATACGACTGCAGATATTGGCATCACCGGTGCGAATTTCTTAGTTGCTGATTCGGGAAGTATTGCCATTACGGAAAACGAAGGAAATGCACGCCTGACGACATCCTTTCCGAAAGTACATATTGCCGTTGTCGGGATAGAGAAGGTCATCCCGAATATGGGCGATCTGGATCTGTTCTGGCCTCTCCTAGCCTCCCACGGAACCGGGCAAAACCTAACAGTCTATAACACGCTCCTGAGCGGACCTCGAAAGGCCGCCGAGGCTGATGGACCGGAGGAAATGTATGTAATCCTATTAGACAATGGGCGTACCAATGTATTAGAACACAAAGACCAACGTCAGGGACTATACTGTATTCGTTGCGGTGCCTGCCTAAACGTCTGTCCAATTTACCAAAATATTGGCGGTCATACTTATGAAACGACCTACCAAGGACCTATTGGCTCATTGATATCTCCACATCTGAACGGCATGAAGGAATTTAAACATCTGAGTTATGCGTCTTCCCTATGTGGAAAATGTACGGAGGTTTGTCCTGTAGGCATTGATATTCAAAAGATGCTGTTGTTGAATCGTCGCGATTCGGTTCAGGAAAATTTTACGACCGGATCGGAGAGAAAAGCTTGGGGTCTTTTTACCTGGGCCATACAGAAGCGCAAGATCATTGACTTCTTCGGCGGTAAGACCAAAAACTTCTTTGTAAGGAACTTCTTTAAAAAGGCATGGGGCGAAAGTAGAGAACTCCCTAAGATAGCAGAGAAATCATTCTCTCAGCAATATAAGGAAATGCAAAAGAAGAAGTAATCAAGGGTCTATTTGGACATTAATGCGTAGAGCCCTTTCATGAAAGGGCTCCAAAAAGAAATTCTTTACGCATTATCGTAGAATCGTTAATTTTATACTATCGCTTATCCAAGACCGCAGCATTCTCAGCCATGCGGATAAATTCTGCTCTATAGCCCTCATCATCTTTTCCTTTGGCAGCTTTTGCACGAGCTACTAAATTCTTATAACTCGCTTCTTGCTTATAATCTGAATTACGCAAAAGCATACCCAATTCGGCTACTGCGGTAGCAAATCTAAAGTCTTCGCTCATTTGATCGATACTTGCCATTTTGTTGGATACAATGACCTGTTGCAATTTACTCTTATTGCTTTCCGGCTCTTTGTAGCGGAATTTCACGGTCGCCAATTCTCCATTCAACGTGCCTTGGGCTGCATTCTTATTATCTTGATATTTCAAAGGATCGACCGTACCTATGCTGCTGCTCTTCACTCCTACCGGTACAATTTCATAAATTGCTGTTACGCTATGGCCGACACCCATATCGCCACCTAATTTTGCGTCGTTATTGAAATCTTCCGCAGCAAGCAAGCGGTTCTCATAGCCTACTAAGCGGTATGCTTGTACATAAGCAGGGTTAAATTCGACCTGAATTTTAACATCCTTTGCCACGGTAAACAATGTTCCTCCAAACTCGGTAACCATGGCTTTGCGTGCTTCGGAGATATTATCGATATAGGCGTAATTTCCATGCCCTTTGTTCGCTAGCAATTCCATCTTGCTATCTTTTAAGTTCCCCATTCCAAAACCTAATACCGTCAAATGCACACCACTTTCGCGTTCCTTGCTGATCAGTTTTTCCATATCGTCGTCGCTTGATGCACCTACATTAAAATCGCCATCCGATGCTAGGATGATTCGGTTATTCCCGTTCTTCATGAAGTTTTGGCGGGCGATATCGTAAGCTTTCCGAATACCGGCGCCACCAGCTGTGCTGCCACCCGACACCAATTCATCAATCGCTTCTTTGATTTTCATCTTCTGGGTCCCTGAGGTACTTTCTAATTTTACGCCGGCACTACCTGCATAAGTAACGATGGCAACCCGATCTTGATCGCGCAATTGATCCACCAATAGTTTTAAAGATGATTTTACGAGCGGCAGTTTATTCGCTGCATACATAGACCCCGAAACATCGATCAAGAAAACGAAATTGGATGCCGGCAATTGTGCCGACGGAATATCTTTTGCCTTTAATGCAATGCGAATGAGCTGATGCTCTTTGTTCCACGGGGAAACACCCAATTCTGTGTAAATCCTCACCGGATCACCATTCGTAGGCGCTTTGAGATCATATTGGAAATAGTTGATCATTTCCTCGACGCGAACTGCATCCCGATCCGGCAGGTTTCCAGCATTGATCATACGACGAACGTTGCTATAAGAAGCCGCATCTACATCGGCCGCAAAAGTTGATAAAGGATCTTTTAAAGGTGATTTAAAAGCATTCTCATCAATATTCTTGTAACTTTCTGTATCCATACTCACCGGCATTCTGCTAATCATAATACCGGGCGAAGAACTTGCTACCTGATAACTAACGTCGTTCATCTTCGCAACACCCTTCACTCCTGTTACAACAACCTCCTCTAAGACCTGATTTTCTGGTTGTAAAGCAATATTGATTACTGTCTTTTTTCCAACTTTAACCGTTTGCTTTTGATAAGCTATGAAGCTGAACAATAACTTGTCCCCATCAACCGCTTTAATGGAGTACTTCCCGTCTTGCCCTGTACGAGTGCTCTTATATTTACCTAACACTGAGACCTCTACACCTTGTAAAGGGAGATTCGACTCGCGATCTGTCACTTGACCAGTAATAACTTTTTCCTGCGCATGAGCTCCGCCTACTAAAGCGAAAAACACCATCAAAATGCTGAGTATACTTTTCATGATTCTAATTTTTTGTTGAGGGATGCAGATTTCTCTAGATTTCCATAAACCAGAAAAAAAAATTATTTTACCCCTAGAATTTGCATTAGGATCTTGTCAAAACCAACATTACAATCTGATGAAGAGTTATTGGCCACCTACCTACGGGAAGGTGATCTCGCCTGTCTTGGTGACTTATACCAACGTCATAGCGAGATGGTATTCTATGTATGCTTGCGTTATTTCAAAGAACCTGAGCGCAGCCGGGATGCGGTGATGCAAATTTTTGAAGAGCTCATCGACAAGGTAAAGAAGCAATCAATTCAAGATTTCCCGCGCTGGCTATATGTGGTCAGCAAAAATCATTGCCTCATGGCATTACGGTCAGCGAAGAGCAAACCTGAAATTGTTACAAATGACTTTGTGGAATTTGCGGCAAACCTGCATCAGGAGGAAAACTATAAGGAGCGGGAGGAGCAATTGTCGCAATTGGAGAGCTGTATAGATCGATTAATAGAAAAACAACAACAGAGCATCCGCCTCTTCTTCATTGAAGAGAAATGCTATAAGGAGGTTGCCGAGATAACGGGATACAGTATGAACGACGTTAAGAGCGCCATTCAGAATGGAAAAAGGAACCTCAAAATTTGTATGGAAAGGGCACAACATGAGTAATCATTTTGATATCGCTTATTTACGTAGGTATGTGAACGGAGAATTAAGTTCCTCCGAGATGTACGCTATTGAAAAAGCTTCGCATCAGAACGAAATGCTGATGGATATCATTATGGGCTTGGAAGAAGAGCAAAGACTGAAGAGCAGCCTGAACCCTACGGAACTGCATGCTGCGATTTATGAACGTACGCATCCCGGGAAAATAAAAACACTGCTCCCTTATAAAGCTTTGGGAATTGCTGCTTCCTTATTATTAGTACTAGGAATTGGAACGATTTGGTATTTGAATCGACCACAAGACGAGACGGAATTAGCCATGGCACCGGCAGACATTGCAGAAACTGCCCCTACCGATACAACATTAAATAGCATCGAATTAGACAGCTTCGAAGAGGATTCTACCAGCAACTTAATTGCTGCAGCACCGGAATTGAACGAATCTAAAGCGCAACAAAGTACAGCACGGACAGCAGAACGCGCGAGCAGCAGGGAAGAAACTCGGAAGAAGGACCTGGTTATCAGTCCGGACCTATTCATAGATACGGTTCAAGTGATTTCCGGGAAAATGCTTGCAAAACGCTCTCCGGCAAACAATCCGAACGTCATCAGCTTACAAGGCAAGGAGTCTGGCATAAGTGTCGCGCCGCAGGCGGAAATGTCTGCACGCGTCGGCAGTCCGCAGGACTATAAACGTATTATCACGGGCGAAGTCATCGACCAGGATTCGGGTTATCCAATTCCTCAGGCAACGGTTAGAAACGTAAAAACGAATGAAGTGGTGATGACGGATTCATCGGGAAGCTTTGTGATGCCTTCAGCCATAGAATCTACCGAACTCGAAATTCTATCAATAGGATACCAATCCGCACGTATTCTTGCGAGCAATCAGCAGACCATCCGACTTGCACCAGACTATGCAACATTGGATGAGGTAGTGGTCATAGACGCTGGAAAAAATCAGAGTAAAATAAAATCAGAGCCTTTGATCGGGTGGAAAGCCTATAAAAAATATATTAACGACCATAGCAAGGAATCCCTATTTGGCAAAGGGAATGTAACACTTGTATTTGAAATCAATAATTTCGGTCGCCCGACAAATATTATTGTTTTGAAATCTGCCAATCCATCGCTAGATCAACAAGCTATTCAGATCATTAAGAATGGTCCGGATTGGAAAAAAGGTAACGATGGAAAAAGAATTGAGGTGAAGATTGAGTTCAGGCAGTAGGTTTCGATCGAGACATACTAAGGTTCGATAAGCCCTATTTTATCTCCTTCTTGGTCGTATCTAATGTTGGAATAGGTTTGATGGGTAGATCGCTGCGTGTTCCGCTCCAATTCCATAATTTTCTCCAGAATTCTCCAAGCGTATTAAACTCCTGACGGTAAATCAAACCAACGGCATTAATATAATCGTCGGTCGGTGTGAATAGAATATTTCTTGTATTCAAGCGATTGTACGCGCGGAACATTAAATTTCCATCCCTACGCAACTTAAAGGTTAATTCGGCATCGGTAGCAACTTTATTCGAGAAGAATGTTAAGTCTGTGGTTTGCACATTTCTTCTGTCCACAATCCCTCCGGTAAGTACAAGTCGGTCGTTAAAGAATCGGAAGGACGCAGAGGCATCATTCAGGGAGCGGATATTGAAATCTAAGAAATCGATCTTGAGCGATTGTGCTAAGATATTGTTCAACTGGTTGAATGCTATTTCCGTTCCTGCGGACAAGAGAGTATTGTTTACCTCGCGGCCCAGCTCGTTGTTGGAGCTCGCCGTGAAGCTTCGTCGAACGATCAAGCTCAGCGCCTGTTGATTGACATTGTTTGCATCGCTCAAATAAGCTTGGAGCTCGTCTTTGACGTATGGAGTTTGCGGGAAGTTAAGATCGAAAGATACATCGGGCTGGCTCAATGTTCCCTTAATATTCATGTCTGCCTGCGCCATGACGCGTTCATCCTGTCCGGAGCGTCCTGCAGCGTTATACAAAGGCGAGATGGATGTACGCTGTTGATAGATTGCCGTCATATTGATGGTAGCTCCCGATGGCGACCCTGTCCATCTAATGGTTCCTCCTTGCTTGATATCGAAAAACTTATTGAAGAAATCCTGTGCTGTAAAATGGAATTTTCCGGAATTTACGGTGTAATCGCCGAACATCTCAAAATCCCCTAGACTGGAAACTTTTAAGGTTATTTCTCCGGTTCCATTTCCTTTCAAGGAGCCCAGGTCGGTTTGCAGATTGACTTCTGCAGTTGGCGTAAATTCAATATCCATGTTCATGGTCATCCCTTTCAAGAGATACTTAGACTCCTGCTGTTTATTTTTACTGGAATCATTGCTCACAAAGTAGATAAAGTCGCTATCGGTTACCGTCATCGCCGAGTTGAATGGAATGGTGATGGAGGTGTTATCTTCCGATCTTGCTTTGATGTTGATGTCGATTGCAGAGGTCGCTCCTTTAAATTTAAAGGTACCCGTGGCATAAGCCGTCCCGAAGTAGAGGTTATTGTCTTTGTAAGTCGTATTCAGGATCATGGTATTGTTCGTCACCACATCCACATCGATATAAGGATTGCTCAGCTTATTGAGATTGACAATACCGTTGGCAACCGCCTGATGGCCTTTGCTGTCGTTGAAAGCCAATTGGTTCAACATGATGTTATTCTTGTCTAACAGCACCGTTTGATTGCTGATATTATAAGAAGTTTTAAGGTAATTTACATTGAAGGAAGCATATTCGATTTTCGAAATAGCGTTGAACTCCGGGTTCTTCAGCGTTCCGCCAATTTGAATTTCAGCATTCATCTTCCCTTGCAATTGGGAGGTTAACGTCCGTACAAATGGTTGAAAAAGGATCAGCTCCATCTGATTTAGGGAGCCTTTAAGATTCAGTTCTTGATCGACACCGGCAATTTGATAGGTACCATTCAACTTCAGGCCTTTGTTGAGGTCGTCGAGCAGCTGGAGATCGAGGTTTGCTTGTTTGGTCTCTGGATCAAAATCTGCCAATAATCGGAGCTGCCCGATTGGGATTTGATTGTAAACCAAAGGGCTGGTTTGCACGTTGGCCGAGAGATAGGGCTTTTTAAACGCAGAGTGCAATTCAATATCCCCATTTAGTTCACCATCTAGGCGGATACCCAAAGGTTTCAGCACCACCTCCAGCGCGTTCAAGTTGAACTTGCTGAAGTTGACCTCTAGCTTATCGTCCTCATTGGATAAAACACCATTGAAAGCAACCTTTTGTTGACCTTGGCTAGCAATGAGATTCGTCAGGTAGAATTTACCTTTTGATACTCGCATTTCTGCATCAGTATTTAACGTCCAAGGCTCTTTGTTGACAATGATCGACGATTTATTGAAATGTATATAAGCCGGCTTATTATGCGCAAAATGTATATCGCCATTTAGACGGAGATAGTTCAGATCGGTCTCCTTAGCGCCGTTTATACTGAACAGCAGGCTATCATTTGAAAGGATATTATTGATTTCTATATCAGTCACAAATATGCTATCGCTCAGGAAGAGCTTGTCGGCAGTCACATCTAAGGAAAACGCTTCTTCATCTGCGTTTTCACGGATGTGTATATTTTGTACATTGATTCCCTGATAACGGACGAAGGGGCTGAATGCCGTAAATTCTGCGGTGAAATCTTCCGATGAGAAGTGTGCTTCCAGTGATGCGCCGTCATCCAATATAAGCGTTGGGTCTAAAAATGCAGAAACAGGCTCAAAGGATTTGACATTGAGTTGCAAGTCGAATATCTGTGGATTATAGGGTTCTACTGTAAGACCAATCGCCGGCGCATAGCGCATCGCTAATGCTTTGAAATAAGGGATGAGGGTATTTAGGTCGATCACTCCTTTCATTTCAGCATCCAAGACATTGGAGCGCAAAGTCAGTAACCGATCCATCTGCGTTCCTTCGGCAGAGAAGAAAAGGTCGTTGACAGTGAAGTCGCCTTTTGTTGTTTGCATATTGATCTGCTCAGCAATCACATCACCGTTCAGGTTATTGAGATTATTGCCGGTAAGATGGGTGTTGATTTGAGAATTGAAGATAACGATACTGTCTTTTTCGACAAATCCCATCTTTTTCAGATTGATCAATTCCACATCGGCCGATACGTCATAGCTTGCTTCGGCAGATTGGAAATCCACTTTGGCATCATATGCGAGTTGGGCATTCGGGTCTTGGATAAAACCCGTAACATCGATAAGTTTTTGATCCAAGAGTCCTGATACTTCCACACTGTCGTAGCTGTAGTTGCCAAACTGGAAATTGCGCAAGCCTCCTTCCAATTGGAGTTTCATTTTGTTGAAATCAAGGCTCTGCCCGTCGAAGTCAAAGGCGAACGCTGTATTTTTAAAAGACTTGCTGCCTATAAGTTCGCCCAGTTGGAAGGATTTGGACGCCAGATGTCCTTGATAAGTTATTTCTTTTCGTATATCAATTTTGCTATCGGTATTGAGCGCGCCTAATTGGGTATCAAAATCACCTTTAATATCAAATAGATTATATAAACCATTGAAAGTCCCTTCGAATTTGATCAGTCCAAACTGATGCAATTGCTCGGGAAGGGAAAATTTAGCGCGGTTTGCTAATTTAGGGATCAATAGTTCAAGGTCTTTCGCGGAGGTCTGAAGATCGCTGGCTTCAAAATCAAAGATCGTTTTGTCCATATTCGGCAGCCCCTTGATGCTGAAGTCGCCTCTTAGGAGCGTTTCTTTACCTGTTTTGATATATGCATTTTGCGAGCGGATATTGTTTACAGTGCCCTCAACGGTGGCCTGCGGGACACTCGCTGTAAATTGAACCCTGTTCATCGTTGGTGCAAAGTATTCAATGTCGCGCGAATCTACATAGACATCGTCCATCGTTCCTTCGATGTGCACTTTCTTGATGAAATCTCCAAAATCTGCGAACTTCTTATAAGAGAACTTTAGATAGCGTCCAACCTTGGAGCGGTTGGTTTCCAGATCCAACTGATCGAACTCCATACTGGTATTGCTGATATAAGCCTTCGCAAGAAGGCGTTTAATCTGAAATCCGGATTTCTCCTGTAGCGAAAGCTCCTTGATGTCCGTTTTGAGCGATATAGAATCAAACTTAATATTGGCGAGATTGACGTTCAAATGTTGGAGTTCAATATCTGAAAAGTCGACGCCACGGTTATGATGCTTTTGCTGATGGTTTAAAATCTTGATATGATTATCGACCAATGTTAGATTGTGCAGCTGTAGTTCTAATGGTTTTTTCTTTTTGCCCTCGGGTTTCTTTTTCGGCGCAAAATAGTCGATGAGGAATTTAAAGTTAGAACTGTCTTTATAGACTTGAAAATCTACATAGGCCTTGTGCAATGCTAAGTCTTCGATAACAATTTTATTTTGGAAGAAATGTCTGAGCATCAGATCAGCATGGAGCTTCTCCGCACTTAGCATCGGCTTCCCCTGCTGGTCGCTGAGTTTGAACTCAGTCAGCGTCAGCTGGTCGAATGGGCGGAAGTAGATATGTTTAAGTTCAACTTTGGCGTTCAGCTCGTCGGAGAGGTAGTTCGCGACGCGTTTAGTTACAAATGTTTGAACCGATGCGAATTGAAGGGACAATACGACAAGGCAAAGCACGGCTATTAAGCCAAGCAAGCTATACAACGTTATTTTAAGTATTTTTTTGATACTTTTGTGCTTTATTTTAATACATCCCTCAAATGGCTATCATACTCGGTATAGAATCATCCTGTGATGAAACTTCCGCATCTATCTGTATAGAAGGCGAAATTCGTTCAAATATCATTGCAAGTCAAGCAATCCATGCGAAATACGGAGGGGTTGTGCCTGAATTGGCATCCCGTGCCCATCAACAGAATATTATTCCCACAGTAGATCAAGCCATTATTCAAGCAAAAATAAGCAAAAAAGATATAGATGCAGTGTCTTTTACGCGCGGACCCGGACTTTTAGGGTCATTATTGGTCGGAACTTCCTTTGCAAAATCCTTCGCCCTGGCGATGGATATTCCATTAATTGAGGTTAACCATATGCAGGCGCACATTTTAGCACACTTTATCGATAACCCGAAGCCCTCTTTTCCATTTTTATGTTTAACGGTATCGGGCGGCCATACACAGATTGTGTTAGTAAAGGATTATTTTGAGATGGAGCTTCTAGGAGAAACCTTGGATGACGCTGCTGGAGAAGCTTTCGATAAAACAGCCAAGATTTTGAACCTACCCTACCCCGGCGGACCATTGATTGATAAGCATGCGAAAAATGGAGACCCTACGGCCTTCAAGCTGCCAGAACCTCAAATACCGGAGCTTAATTTTAGTTTTTCAGGCCTTAAGACGGCTATCCTATACCTCGTGCAAGCGGAGATTAAGAAAAATCCAAACTTCCTCGAGGAACGGATGGATGATCTTTGCGCTTCCGTGCAGGATCGCATCGTATCTATCTTGTTGAACAAGCTTAAAAAAGCCGCAAAACAAACGGGCGTTAAAGATATTGCAATCGCCGGAGGTGTTTCTGCAAACTCGGGTTTGCGCAGTTCGTTATTAGCCATGGGCGAAAAGTATAAGTGGAACGTTTTTATCCCTAAATTCGAGTACTGCACCGATAATGCAGCCATGATCGCTATTGCAGGGTATCATAAGTTCCTGAAACAAGACTTTGTTGGACAGGATATTTCTCCATTGGCAAGAATGCATGTGTGAAGCTAGATGTGAGATATTAGATATTAGAGCAATATCTATCAAAACCTGCGGCATTGCATGTTTTTTTAGTTTTGGAGGAAGGATGGAGTTAGTTAGTGAAGGAGGTAAGAAGGTTGTCTTGAACTAAGAAAGGAAGGATGAAAGGATTTGCAGGATCCTGAAATATCCTTGTATCCTTCCTTTACTCGTTCTAAGACAAATTTCCCTTTCTTTTTTGAAAACGTCTAAAATCTAATGTCGCATATCTAATGTCTAACATCTACTAAATACTAGATACTTTTAAAAAATTCACTACCTTTATCGGCAAAACAATCGAAACATTTATACTAAAAAATGAGTGCAGATATAAACAAGCTTGAACAAACAGCTTCTCAAGTAAGAAGAGACATTGTTCGCATGGTACATGCATGTCAATCAGGACACCCAGGGGGATCTTTAGGTTGTACAGATTATTTTGTGGCATTGTACTTCCACGCGATGAAACATGACCCTTCATTCAACATGGATGGTATTGGTGAGGATTTATTCTTCTTATCAAATGGGCACATTTCTCCGGTATTTTACAGTACCTTGGCGAGAGCTGGATACTTTCCGGTTAGTGAGCTAGCGACTTTCCGTAAGATTGATTCACGTCTTCAAGGACACCCGACTACACATGAGCACCTTCCAGGAATTCGTGTTGCATCTGGTTCATTAGGACAAGGATTATCTGTAGCGATCGGTGCTGCACAAGCGAAGAAGTTAAACAAGGACAACAGCTTAGTTTATGTCTTGATGGGTGACGGTGAGTTGCAAGAAGGACAGGTTTGGGAAGCAGCGATGTATGCTCCTCACAACAAAATGGACAACATCATTGCAGCAGTTGACTACAACAATGCGCAGATTGATGGTTCTACAGAAACGGTTCTTTCATTAGGCAACCTGCGTGCAAAATGGGAAGCTTTCGGATGGGACGTGTTAGAAGTTGAGAAAGGTAATGATATGGCATCTGTTGTTGCTGGTTTAGATGAGGCTAAGTCTCGCACCGGAAAGGGTAAACCAGTAATTATCTTATTGCATACGGAAATGGGTAATGGTGTTGATTTCATGATGGGATCACATAAATGGCATGGTGTTGCTCCAAACGATGAGCAATTAGCAAGCGCATTGAACCAAATCCCTGCAACAATTGGTGATTATTAAGATAACATTTGTTAGACTTTAAATGGCTTTGCCATTCTGAACGAGACTTCAAAAAATGAAAAAATATACATATACAGAATCAAAAGATACACGCTCAGGTTTCGGTGCTGGCTTATTAGAAGCTGGTCAACAAAACGAAAACGTAGTAGCGTTATGTGCTGACTTGATCGGTTCATTGAAAATGAACGACTTTATAAAAGCTTATCCTGAGCGTTTCTTCCAAATAGGAATCGCGGAAGCAAACATGATGGGTATTGCTGCTGGTTTGACTATCGGTGGAAAGATCCCTTTTACAGGAACTTTTGCTAATTTCTCTACAGGTCGTGTTTATGACCAAATTCGTCAATCCATCGCTTATTCAGGTAAGAACGTGAAGATTTGTGCTTCACACGCTGGATTAACGCTTGGAGAAGATGGTGCTACTCACCAAATCTTAGAAGACATCGGCTTAATGAAGATGTTGCCAGGCATGACAGTTATCAATCCTTGTGATTATAACCAAACAAAAGCAGCTACTATTGCGTTAGTAGACCATGAGGGGCCAGCATATTTGCGTTTCGGTCGTCCTGTTGTTCCTAACTTCACACCTGCAGATCAGAAATTCGAGATCGGTAAAGCCGTGATGTTGAACGAAGGTACGGACGTAACGATTATTGCTACAGGTCACTTAGTATGGGAAGCTATCCAAGCGGGTGAGGAATTGGAAAAAGCAGGTATTAACGCTGAGATTATCAATATCCACACGATTAAGCCTTTAGATGCTGAAGCTATTTTGAAATCTGTTGCAAAAACTAAATGTGTCGTGACTGCAGAAGAACACAACCGTTTAGGTGGTTTGGGCGACAGCGTTGCACAGGTATTAGCGAAAGAACTTCCTACTCCACAAGAGTATGTTGCTGTAGACGATAGCTTTGGCGAATCGGGCACACCAGCTCAATTGATGGAGAAATATGGTTTAACGGCTGCAGACATTGTAAAAGCAGCGAAAAAAGTAATTAGCAGAAAATAATCCAATATGGAAGATTCCCTGATCATTGCGAAGTTCGCCGATGAGAAGACCCGCGAGGAAGCATTTCGCGAGTTATTAAAAAAGTACCAGCAGAAAATCTATTGGCATGTCCGGAGAATGGTTATTGACCATGACGATGCCGATGATGTTGTGCAGGATATCTTTATTAAGGTTTGGCGTAATCTCGAAAAGTTCAGAGAGGACTCGCAGCTATATACTTGGTTATATAGAATTGCGACGAATGAATGCATTACTTTCTTAAACAAGAAAAAACAAAAGCAGAATGTTTCATTGGATGATGAAACATCTGCTTATCTTTCGGATACTTTAGCAGACGGATCCTATTTTAATGGGGACCGCGCGCAGCAGAAATTGCAGGAAGCGTTGTTGACTCTTCCCGACAAGCAGCGTTTAGTTTTCAATATGAAATATTTTGAAGACATGAAGTACGACGAAATATCCGAGGTACTAGGTACAAGTGTCGGCGCTTTAAAAGCGTCCTACCATTTGGCTGTTAAGAAGATAGAGAACTTTTTTGCCAAGAATGATTAAACCTTTGGCGCAAAAACTATTCTATTAGTGTACTATGAAAGAAAACAACACATATTACGACAACATGGAAGGCAATAACTTACCTGATTCGTTGCGTGTTAACCCTTTCATTGTACCCGACAATTATTTCAATGAACAAACCAACAGGCTATTGTTCTTAGCAAAATTGGATAGTACAAGCAAGGATGAACGTGCTGGCTTCGAAGTTCCCGAAAGTTATTTCGGTGAATTGAGCGAACAGATTATGTCGCAAGTTAAGATTGACCAGTTTCAGCAACATGAAGGTTTTGAAGTTCCAGCGGGTTACTTCGCAGACTTAAATGATCGTATCATGCAGCATGTACAGATCGACCAATTGCAAGAAGAACAATTTACCGTTCCTGAAGGCTATTTTACGAACTTAAGCGATTCTATAATGGCGAAAGTAAGTGAGGATAATCTTCAAGAGCAAGTTAAAGAAAGTGGGTTTGAAATTCCAGACCAATATTTCGAAACTTCTACCGATCAGATCATGGCATCAATTGCTGTCGATGATTTGAAATCTAAAGTTCAAACGGACGGTTTTACTGTTCCGATGGGATACTTCGACAAATTAACGAAGTCGATATTAGATGAGGTTGAGGATAAGAAGGTTATCCAAATGCCACAACCTACGCCTACAACAGAGCGCAAGAAAAGCAGACCTGTTATTTGGATAGGTGCAGCCGCGGCGGCATGTGTTGCAGCATTTGTTGGTGTTTCTACTTATAATAGTGATCCTAACAATGTAAATTCTGCAGCAACTGTAGCGAATGCAGAGCAAGTTTCCTTGGATGAAATTCCTGAGGATGAAATCATAAGCTATTTAGCTAGTCATTCGGATGGCACGGATTTAGCATATTATGCAGAGTACATCTATGAGCCGGAGGAATCAGCAGCTATTGGTAGTCAAATTGATGACAAAGATTTAGAAGAATACTTAAATTATAATACATTATAATGCTTCGTTTGAAACATATTATTACGACATTCTGTTTGGCTTGCTTATTTTGTTTTGGAGCAAATGGACAATCACGTCAAGATAGATTTGAAGCGATAGAGAATCAAAAATCTGCATTCATTACCAAACAGTTACGATTGACTCCTGCGGAGGCTCAACAGTTTTTCCCTATTTACAATCAGTATACGAAGGAAATTAGAGATGTAAAGATGCAGAAGAGTCGTGGTAGCGAGCGCAGACAAGGAGGCTCCAATTCTTTTAGACCCGGAAATGACGCGATTTCCTTCGATGCGAAAGAAGTCGAAATTAAGAAAAACTATAGATCCCGCTTTGCGGAAGTTATCGGGCAATCCCGAGCTTCTCAATTCTTCTCTGTAGAACAAGAATTTATCGAGTTACTCTACAAAGAGCTGAAAGGCAGGAATCACAGAAATTAACAGAAGAAGCTCTAAGTAAGAGCTTCTTTTTTTCTTATAGGCCTTATTTATAAATGCCTTTGAGACCTTTCATCCTTGTTATTTCATCAATAGCGGCTTGAAAGTTATATTATCGAATAATACCCAACCATGATTAGCAATAGAGAACTTTTTTTACAAAATACCGCACAGACATCAGAATCCCCAAGACTCATCGAAGTAGAGCGTGCCGAAGGCATTTACCTTTATGGACCTGAGGGGCAATCCTATATGGACTTGGTTTCAGGCTTCAACGTGAGTAATATCGGTCATCGCCATCCAAAGGTGCTGGCTGCGATTCAGCAACAGCTTGATAAGTTTATGCATGTCACAGTGTATGGCGAGTTTGTACAAGCGCCGCAAGTGCAATTTGCGACAGATTTGCTAAGCGTTTTACCGAACAGCTTTGGATCTGTATACTTAACGAACTCGGGCGCGGAAGCGGTCGAAGGATCGATGAAAATCGCAAAGAAATTTACTGGTCGTCAGGAAATTATTGCTGCTAAAGAAGCTTACCATGGTAGCACACAGGGAGCATTGAGCTTAATCGGAAACGAGGATTACAGAAAAGCTTACGCCCCACTCCTACCGGGAATCTCTTTTATACAATACAACCATTTACCAGATCTAGAAAAAATCAATGATAAGACCGCAGCTGTTGTGGTCGAAGCGATACAGGGCGAAGCGGGCGTTCGCGTTCCTGACAAAGCCTATATGCAGGCTCTGCGTAATAAATGTGACGAGACAGGAACACTCCTGATTTTTGATGAAATACAAACTGGTTTCGGAAGGACCGGAAAACTTTTCGCTTTTGAACATTTTGATATCGTTCCGGATATCCTGATGCTGGCGAAAGGTATTGGAGGAGGTATGCCTTTAGGTGCCTTCGTGGCGCGAAAAGAAGTAATGGATGTTATCAAAGCCAATCCAATGCTTGGTCACATTACAACCTTTGGTGGGCATCCTGTATCCTGCGCTGCTGCAAAAGCATCATTAGAAGTCATTCAACAAGAAAAACTCGTGGAGCAAGTCGAACGCAAAGCCGCATTGTTCCGAAAGGAACTTGACATCCCTCAAATCAAAGAAATCCGAGGACTGGGCTTAATGATGTGCTTGCAATTGGAGAACTTCGAACAGGTTTATGCGGTCAGCAATTATTGTGCAGACCACGGCTTAATCATCGACTGGTATCTACATTGTGAAACCGCCCTTCGTGTTGCTCCGCCATTAACGATTACCGAAGAGGAGATTAAAGCGGCTTGTAAAATTATTCGTGAAGGGATTGCCAAATTTTGCTAGTTTCCTTATCTTGTATAGGTATAATCAACCTATCCAAAGACCATGAATTCAAGAAGAGATTTTTTAAAGAAGAGTATATTGACTGTGGGGACTACAGCCATGGGCAGCGCGTTGTTGCATGCCGAGGATTTTTCATCCGCAAAACCTAAAGGTGGAATCAGCATCAATCAGAACGATGTAATTCTATTCCAAGGAGATTCCATTACCGATGCTGGTCGGAAGAAAGACAACCTAAATCCGAATGAGATGAACGCCTTTGGAGGCGGCTATGCAATGCTTGCTGCGGGCGTTTTATTGAACAAGTGTGCAAGCAAGAATATCAAGATCTACAATCGTGGTATTTCTGGAAACCGCGTCCCTGATTTAATGAATCGCTGGCAAGCCGACTGTATTGACTTAAAACCCAACATTGTTTCGATTCTTATCGGCGTCAATGACTTCTGGAGAACGAAAGATCGCGGTGCGATCAATACGCCAGAACAGTACAAAGGACAGTACAAAGAGCTATTGGACAAAACTCTAGCAGCATTGCCTAACGTGAAGTTAATCATCGGTGAGCCATTCGGCTTAAAGGATGTAAAGCATATAAACGATAGCTGGTACCCGGAATTTCCTAAATACCAGTTAGCAGCTCGTGAACTTGCTAAAGAATATAAAACCGCCTTCATCCCCTATCAGGATATCTTTGATAAAGCTCTAAAGGCCAATACGGGCGCATACTGGACTACCGACGGAGTGCATACTTCATGGGCTGGCGCCAACCTGATGGCAGAAAGCTGGTTAGCTCAAATCAAACTTGGATAGCCAGCATAGGCTATAAATAATCGAGTAGGAAGATAGGGA
>NZ_DKLH01000085.1:71300-122942 GCF_002455685.1 Sphingobacterium sp. UBA6645 | reverse complement strand
TTATAACTGGCAGCTATTAGACCGCGAGGTCTTCTTAGCGCTATGGATCGTGATATTCGGTTTAATGGGACTATACCTATTAGGAAAGATCAAGTTTTCGCATGACAGCGACCTGCCTTATCTTTCTGTACCTCGTACGGTCTTGACAATCATTGTATTCTCTTTCGTAGTCTACATGATCCCTGGTATGTGGGGAGCGCCTTTGAAATCTATCGCAGCCTTCCTTCCTCCAATCGGGACGCAAGACTTTGATTTAAGTTCTGCGACGCATGCTGCACCGGCTGCTTCAGGAGACGCGAGCAGCAGAAAGCACTACACACATTTCCACAGCCGTGCGACCATCAAAGGATTCGATCCTTACTATGATTACGATGAAGCATTAGCAGCAGCGAAAGCGCAGAATAAACCTTTAATGATCGACTTTACAGGCTGGACTTGTGTCAACTGCCGTAAGATGGAAGCTTCGGTATGGTCGGATCCGAAAGTTCGGAACCTGATCAACGAGAACTTTATCTTGGTGGAGCTGTATGTGGATGAGCATGACCTGAAATTGCCGGAAGCAGAGCAATATGTTTCCAAAGAAACAGGCAAGAAGATCAATACCGTTGGTAAAAAGAATACCGACTTCCAGATTACCCGCTTCCAAAGCAACTCGCAACCTTTGTATGCGATCGTAGGTGCTGATGAGCAGTTACTCGTTCCGGCAAGCGGTGCAAACTATGATATCGACAGCTATGCAGCTTACCTGCAGAGCGCAATAGACGCTTATAAAGCGAAATAAAGAACCCTAATAAATCATTCATGAGCCCATGTGAAGCCTACGCTGAACATGGGCTTTTTTTTTTCGAAATATACTATTAAAAATTATTTAACCTCTCAGGGCAAAATGCGCCATATTTATGATAATATATTAGACAAATGCCCCTTTTTAGCTGAATATCTTTGAGGTAAGAAATCGAAGAACAGCGAGTGCTAACAATTTTATCAACCTAAAAAAACTGTTTTTCGATATGACCGATTAATTAATTTGCCTTTGTGATAGCGGGCGTAATAGGCAATGTTTTAAGTACTAGTAAATTATTTAAACAATGAAATGCTCATTTAATACGAATTTACTTCATGCTTTTAAACGTCTTGGCATTCTAGTCTTGATTGCACTCTTGTTTTGGCTGTTTCTTTTTTCCTGTAAATCTAATAAGCCGCAAAATTCCATTAAGCAAGTGATTGACAGCTTCACCTATGCGATTAAAGAAAAAGGCAACTGGCAGCAGTTTCAGAATGTCAAACAAGCCGAGCTAATTCCATTATTTTCCGGGCAAGATTTAAAGGTACTCTCTACTGCTTATTGGCAGTTTGATGTCAATCAGGATGTCGATGTATTCGTATGCCGTGATTCGGCACAAAATGAGGTTCCGTTTTGGCTGATTGAGGAGGGCTTTATCAGAACAAACGCGATTGTTGAGAATGATTTAGTCCGATATGAAGTTTGGCAGAAACGGTTTGCAAAAGGGAGAATCGGATTAGGGATAAACGGTTTCGACCGGCATCGTTTTACCTATTTCGTTGCGTTAAAGCCAGTGGATTCGGATCAATTTTTAGATTTTAAGCCAATATTTCCGGAGCAGCAGAATCTGTATTCTATGACGAAGGGTCAATACGTTTATACCGATTGGGATGAATTGACCCTCACAAAGATTCCTTCGCTACTGGAAGGTGCTTATGTTATTCCGACTTTTCGCGGTAGATCTCGTGAAGCTCAGCTGATTGATGGCTTTCGAGAGACATTATATCCCTCTAGCGAGCAGGCGGATCAAGTATTATTGAGCTGGGTGGACTCGCCACTATCGTCGCAATATTTCAGCTGGCGAACACATCCTACCGTTGAAAGTGCAAATATTAAATATTGGGAAATATCGACGAGGGATACTATGTCTTTACAGGCGGGATATGAATATATAGAAGATCCTTTATTGATCAATGATTTGGAAAATAAGCGCTTCTCGGCAAACATCTCAGATTTGAAGTCCGGAACCCGCTATGGGTATAGAATTATGGTCGACGGGCGGGATGATTTTCAGGGGGAGTTCAAGACGGCTCATCCAGACGGAGGTTTTGAGTTTGCATGGTTTGGCGATATCCATAATGACCCAGACTGGGGTGCTAAATTGCCGGTTTGGGGCTCGAAATACCCCCACGTGAAGTTCCATTTGTTTGTAGGTGACCTCGTGAATACTGGCCTTTATCGTGATCAATGGGATGTATTATGGAACGCTGCTGGGCCAATTTTAGATCGACCGGTTTTTTCGGCTCCGGGTAACCATGATAGTCAGGAGGGGCTGCCTGCAACATTATTCTACAATTATTTGAAAAGTCCAAAAAATGGGACCAAGCTAGTCGAGCAAACTGCTAGTTATTCCTTTGTCTACCAAAATACTCTTTTTGTTGTCTTAGACGCGGTAGGTACTGGGGTTGAATTGCAAAAGAAATGGCTGCAGGAAACTCTTGTGCAAAGTAAAGAGCAATTTAAGATTGTAGCTTTTCATTTCGCGCCTTATACCACCGAGGGGGAATATTTGGATATTCAACAGCACTGGATTCCATTATTTGAACAATACGGTGTCGACCTCGTAGTCAATGGTCATTTCCATTTCTATCAACGATTTAAACCAAAAGTGAAAGGCCCAATATATGTTATGTCTATCGGCACTTCTGTTAAAAACGATAAAATAATTTCCGATTCCACGCGGGGGAAGTGGGTAAATCGGGGATACCTATATCAACACGTAAAGATTGATCCGGAGCGATTGATTATGACATCGCTGGATGAACATCTTTCTATTATTGACCAATTTGAAATCATCAAAAAAAACTAACCTATGAAAGAAATTTTACTAACCATGACCTTATTGATTCTAGCCTATACGGTGCAAGCACAACAAAATAAGTTCAAGGTTCTCGAACGAAATTTTATATTTCCGCATCAATCGCTGCATGTGCATGGCAGCAGTATTGTCGAACTGCCCTCTGGAGATTTGTTATCGACCTGGTTTGAAGGCTCTGGTGAGCGGGGTTCCGATGATGTGAAGATTATGGGCGCGAAGTATAAGCAGGCTACAAAGCGATGGGGGTCGCCTTATGTACTTGCCGATACGGAGGGTCTTCCTGATTGTAACCCGGTACTCTTTATGCATCGAAATAAACTCTTCTTGGTTTGGATCGCGGTGCAGGCAAATCGCTGGGAAAACTCTGTGTTGAGGTTCCGCAGGAGTGCAGAATTTGAGGGTGATGAGGTGAAATGGGAATGGCAGGATAATATTCTGTTGAAGCCCGGAGATGACTTTGTTGCTGCTGTTAAGGCGAGATTCAAGGAGCTGCCTCCTCGCAATCATGCCTGGGCGGAATATGCTCCTCGTTATGATGCACAGATTATCCAAGCGACAGAAGATCCTACAAAAAGAGCATTCGGATGGATGACCCGTATCAAGCCCTTGATCCTGTCTTCGGGTCGGATCTTGCTACCTGTATATTCCGATGGATTTAATTTTTCGATGATTGCCTTTTCCGACAGCAATGGGGAGTCGTGGAACTATTCGGAGCCAATTGTCGGGCGGGGGAATATCCAGCCGGCCTTGATTGACAACTCTAAAGGCGAAATTGTAGCCTATATGCGAGATTCGGGCGATGACCCCGCCTTGCTTCAGCAGAGTGTTTCCAAAGATCAGGGGAAGAGTTGGTCGGTAAATAAGGAATTCAATGTGAAGAGTACAGCCAGTGTTGATGTCTTGAAGTTGGACCGTTCAAATTGGATTTTATTAACCAATGACAATGAAGAGGGGCGAGCGCGACTTTCTTTATACCAATCGACAGATGAGGGCGCAAGCTGGCAGTCTATAGGTATTATCGTAGAAGATAAGACAAAGGTAGGGCGCTTTTCTTACCCGGCAATGATTGCGGATTCAAAGGGCAGCATACATATTACTTATTCTCACCATAAAGCGCCAAATAGTAAATCTATCGAGCATGTTGTAATCGATAGAAAATCAATCCAATAACCTTTTAAAACCAAAAATAATGAGATCAAATTTCTTAACGATTATTTTTCTGCTCAACAGCTTTTTGTTGTTGGGGCAGCAGCGACATAAAGATATTCCTTTTACGCAAGACTATGCGATTAAATACGAGGGGGCAGTTGCTGCCAAAGCAGTCGACTTCGACCGAAACGGACATATACAGGTGCTTGCCGAGTCTGGTTTAAAGCGTTTGACACCTGGACAGTTACTTGTGCCGGGGAAAATAGTAGATGATAATTTATATCGTTTTATGGGGGATAAATCGATAGTCGACTTAACCCAGGTCGATCAACAGCTCGTTTACTTGGATGAAAAAGTCATTTTTTCAAATGCCTGGGCCGGGAGCTTATATATAGAACATCAAGTGGAGAGTCCCATTGGTTTCTTAGCGTTGAATAAATCCGAATTTCTTGTTTACAATCCTTCAGTCGTAACTCATATCCGAGCAGGAAAGAAAGTGCGGGAGATTAAACTTCAAGACGCAATAAAAGAATTGGCTCTGGGAAGTCATGGTGGATACTACGTATTGACCGATAAGGCTGTATTTGAGGGAAGTTTGAATTCGGCTTCATTAAAGTCTGTTTTTGCGAAGCCTGGGGTTGTTTCTATGGCTGTTCATGAAGGGCATCTTGTACTGGCGCATGAATCGGAAGGGTTACTTTTCCTAGATAAGCAGCATAAGTTGCAGAAAGCGGATCACAGACTCCCTTCGCTGAAATTAACAAAGGTTCGCAGCATTGATGGACAATTGTGGATAGGTAGTGATGAGGGAGCTTTTAAGTTAGCTCAAAACGGGCGCTATGACTATTACGCGAGTAAACGATGGTTGAACAATGATCGTGTAGTCGATATCAAAAAGGGACCTCAGACGTCTGTTCTTATTCTGAATGCTGGGGGGCTTTCGAAGATCGTATTTGAGCAGATGACCCTGGCACAAAAAGCGGAATTCTATGAAAAGCAATCGCGCATTAGACATATCCGCAATGGATTTAATTCAAATCTTTTCGGTATGAAAGATGGTGATATCAGCACGGGCTATTTGGTCGACTCGGACAATGACGGTTTATGGACCTCTATGTATTTGGCTTCGCAGGCATTTCGATATGCTGTCACCAAGAGTCCTGAGGCTCTGCAAAATACGCGCGAGTCGCTAGACGCGATGGAGCGGCTGTATTCAATCAATCCTGTCAAGGGATTTCCGGCGAGAACATTCGAGCGTACCGGCCATAAAAGTAAGTTGGGCGATCCGGAGCATTGGCAGAAAGCAGCGGAGAAAGATTGGGATTGGAAGGCCACGACGAGTAGCGATGAAGCTATCGGTCATATCTTTGCCTTCGGCGTCATCGCAGAAGTCGTTGATGTGCCTGAGCTCAAGCAACAAGCGGTTAAGCTTATCGACTCGATGATGACGCATATTATTGAAAACGACATGTACCTAGTTGATTTCGATGGCAAGCCGACGCTATGGGGGAAATGGAATCCTAGTTATGTGAATGGATTTGACAAGAACATCGGCGATCGAAAGCTGAACTCATCGAATATTATCGGCATGCTGCAAACTGCCTACCACTTTACGAAAAAACCGAAATATAAAGAGAAGATTCAAGAGCTTTTTGATAAACATGGGTACTTGGAAAATCTGATGAGACCGATGGAAGAAATTGGCAAGGCAGACAAGCAGTCTGACGACCTGAGTCAGCTTCTCTCGGTGTATTGGAATCACTCCGACGATGAGATGTATTTCTTAGGGTATTGGGGCTTATATCGGTATGCATTAAACAATGATCTAAAGGAAAAATATAAGGCATCGATTATCGATCATTTTGAGGCCGAGCGTCCGGAAAAAGATGCTGTATGGAATATCATGACGGCGATGACAGGTGTTAAGGATTTCGCTTTGGGCGATGCGATGTGGTTTTTACAGGAATATCCTATGGATCTGATTCAATGGACTATTAAAAACAGTCAGCGTTCGGATATTGATCTGTTGGAAAAGAATTTCCGCAATCAGTACACGAAGGAGGTACTCCCGCCGGATGAATTGAAAATATCCAGACATAATGCTAACCGATTTATCCTTGATGGCGGTCACGACGGTGCTGCAGAAAATTCAGCAGGCGATATTTGGTTGTTGCCTTATTGGATGGGGAAATACCTACAGGTAATTGATTAATAGATTTTAACTACTGAATGATAAAATTTCATATATACTAGATAATTTATTAGAAAGAACGGTAGGTGTCATCCGCTAATTTTGATATAACCAATAGATAAACACTCCTTTAGTCGGTTCAATCCGATTCTTCATCAAAAGCAATAATTATGAAAAAGAACATAATACCTTTGATATTGGTCGCTCTAATTGCCTGTTTACAAAGCTGTCAAAATCAACAAAAAGAAGAGGCAGCAAGCGCAATTTCCGCAGATATAATCGACAGCTCCTTTGTTTTACCAGAAGTGAGGCCCTTTGCTCAAGCGCACGCTTCAACATTGGTGCATTTGCAGGACGATACTTTTCTTATCGCCTGGTTTGGCGGTACTAAAGAGAAGGATAATGATGTCGGTATTTGGCTGACGAAAGGGGATGGGAAGCAGTGGTCGGCTCCAGTAGAGATCGCTAAGATAAGAGAAGTGCCGCATTGGAATCCAGTTCTGTTCAAGGATGCGAATAATGATATTATATTATTTTTTAAGGTAGGCTCGGAAATCTCTATCTGGGAAACCTGGTATATCAAATCATCAGATCAAGGCGCAACATGGTCGACAGCACAGGAGTTAGTTGCCGGAGATAAGGGTGGCCGCGGTCCAGTTAGAAATAAACCGATTGTGTTGTCGGATGGTAGCTGGCTTGCTGGCGCATCAAATGAAGATGGCGTTTGGCGCCCATTCGTAGATATCAGCAAAGACCAAGGAAAGACTTGGGAAGCATCAGAGTACTTAACATTTAATGTAGATAGTTTAGGTGGAGAGGGGATGATTCAACCGACCCTATGGGAGTCTGACCCTGGAAATGTTCATATGCTTCTCCGCAGCAGCGGTGGGTATATCTACCGAAGTGATTCAAAAGACTATGGTAAAACGTGGAACCCACCTTATAAGATCGATCTTCCAAATCCAAACAGCGGCATTGATTTGGTCAAGATGGAAGATGGTTTACTTTGCTTATTATATAATCCGGACAACAAAAACTGGGGTTCTCGAGCAGACCTAAGGCTGGCGGTTTCTACGGACAATGGTAAGACATGGAAAGATTTAATTGACCTCGAGAAGGGGAAAGAGGGTGACGAGTATTCTTATCCTGCGATTATTCAATGGGGAGACCATATCGCGATGACCTATACATGGAATCGCTCTAACATAGCATTCAAACATTTTAAAATAAACGATAAATAATGACAAATTAATTTACAACTCTTTGTTAATTAAACATTCCAGACCAAAATCTTATTTCAGAAAATTATGAAAGCATGCAAGTTTATAACAACGATTAAGTTGTGTATTCTGATATGTTTGGCCGGCCTATTGCCAAATTTATCAGTGCAAGCACAACAACTCACTCTAAGTGGAGTGGTGAAATCGGAAGCAGATGGTGCAGCATTGACGGGTGTGAGTATTCGCGCCGATCAATCGGGAAATTCTGCTGGAACCAACGCGAATGGGCAATTTACCATTCGAATAACAAATGAAGACCGACTCCTGAAGGTTTCCTTTGTAGGCTATGAATCAGTGGATTTTCCGATCCAAAATAGACGTAACGTAGAGATTTTTTTGAAGCCTTCGAATCAAGTTCTTGAATCGGTAGTCGTTACAGCGCTGGGCATTAAGCGTAGCGAGCGCTCTCTGGGGTACTCGGTAGGCAAAGTAGATGGCGAGAGCCTGAATAAAGTCGTTCAAGAGAACGTATTGGGAGGTATTGCAGGAAAGGTCCCAGGCGTGACGATTAGTCAAACCGGGGGTGTCGGTTCATCGATGAGTATGATCATCCGCGGAGCAACGTCTTTGAGTTCAGACAATCAGCCACTTTATGTGATTGACGGCGTTCCTATGATCAGCGGGATGAACAATGTGCGCGCGATGGGTGACCGTAATGAAGTGGATTATGGTAACCCTATTGCAGATATCAATCCTGACGATATTGA
The DNA here is from genome assembly GCF_002455685.1 of Sphingobacterium sp. UBA6645. NCBI lineage: Bacteria > Pseudomonadati > Bacteroidota > Sphingobacteriia > Sphingobacteriales > Sphingobacteriaceae > Sphingobacterium > Sphingobacterium sp. UBA6645. The sequence continues at coordinate 114,733 of NZ_DKLH01000085.1, read as the reverse complement.
GAGTATTTCAATCTTAAAGGGGCCGAGTGCTGCAGCATTATATGGCTCACGCGCTGGTAATGGCGTTGTCTTAATTACGACTAAGTCAGGTAAAGAGGGCCAGAAAACGACGGTTAATTTTTCTACAAACAATGTGTTTGAGGTTCCGTATCGATTTATGGACTTCCATTACAAGTTTGCATCCGGTGCAAGAACGAAAATTTACAATGAGTCGGCAGAATATTGGTATGGTCCAGAGCTTGATAAAGGCAATTTGGCGGTACAGTGGAATAGCCCTTTGGATGCCAATGGTAACAAGATTCCGACGGAACTTCGTTCATACAAGGACAATATGAAGAACTTCCTGAATACAGGATTCTCGACAACAAACAATTTGTCGATTACCGGAGCAGGTCAGAAGGTGCTTTATCGGGCGTCGCTCAACAACTTGACGCATAAAGGGATGATTCCAAACACTGACCTAATACGGAGCGGGCTGAATTCCAGTGTTACTTATTCTATTCTAGATAATCTGAAGCTTTCTACGGATATTAATTTCGTTCGTAATAAGTCGAACGATATGCCGGATGCTGGTAATCGCGCAGGTAGTCCTCTGCAAGCAGTTTATATCTATCCACACGTTAATGTGTTAGATTTAAAGGACTACTGGGAACCTGGACAGGAGGAAATTAAACAACGACAAGTTGCGCCAGGTCTTGATAATCCTTATTTCTTAGCTTATGGTTTGACCAATGCATTTAAACGCGACAGGGTCTTCGGAAACCTGAAGCTAGATTGGCAAGTGAATGACCGTATTTCAGCCTTTCTTCGTGCTGCGGAAGCTCGATCTATGGAAACACGCGAAACAAAAATCCCATGGAGCTTTAGCAGGGATTTAAAGGGCGGATATCACTTGCAAGACATCAAAACTAGAGAGAACAATGTAGATTTCTTAGTTTCCTATAAAGGCGGTGATGAGATTCCGGATTTCGGTTATAATATCTCCCTTGGCGGTAACTACATGTATCAGTACAATACGGATTTCTATTCTGGCTCGCAGCGTAACGCTGGTTTGACTATTCCGGGCTTATACCGTCTGTCCAATATCCCAAGTGCGGGCTTGATTATCGCAAATGGCGAGTATGAAAAAGCGGTATACAGCTTATATGCGATGGCGAATTTAAGTTATAAGAATCAGTTGTTTTTGGATCTAACGGGACGAAATGACTGGTCGAGTACACTTCCAGAATCCAATCGTTCCTACTTTTATCCTTCGGCATCTTTAAGCTGGATAGCGAACGAAACTCTTCAATTACCATCCGCTATATCGATGTTAAAACTTAGAGCCGGTTTTGCGCAGGTAGGTAATGATACGAATCCTTATCAATTAAATCCGGTTTTGGGAACGGCGCGATGGGGCGATATAATCTATACGGCTATGCCTCGCACTTTGTTGAACGCCCAGCTTAAGCCTGAAATTGCGACATCCTCGGAGTTTGGATTAGATCTGAACCTTTATAATAATCGTCTTCGTTTTGAAGGAACTTATTTTATTGCAGAAAACAAAAATCAGATCCTTTCGGTGCAGATGCCATGGTCCTCAGGTTATTCGAGCAAGTTGATCAATGCCGGTAGATTGCAAAGTAAGGGCTGGGAATTTGTTTTAGGTGGTACTCCAATCAAGCGCGACAATGGCTTGACCTGGGATGTAAATGTTAATTTCACCAATACAAGAACACGTATTCTAGAGTTGGCACCAGGTATCGATTATATCGCTTATTGGGAAGACAATAACGGCGGAGCCCTTACTTGGGTCGGAGATGAGGTCGGAAACCTATATAGCCGTGGCTACCAGCATGTTAAAGATCCGAACTCTGAATACTATAAATGGCCGATACTAGACCGACAAGGGCAATGGATTCAAGACAATGCGATTGATGCAAAGATGAAGGTGGGTAACTTTAATCCGAAATTCCTCGCAGGTATGCAATCTACATTGACGTATAAGAAGATTAGCCTAAGCTTTAGCTTAGACTGGCGCTACGGTGGTCAGTTTATGTCGTCAACCTACCGCTATGGTGGTTCGAACTGGAAATCACAGCATTTGTTGAACTCATTAATCCCGGGAGGTAATTACTCGGCAGAGGAAATCGTTGCCCTTTTGAAGTCTGATCCCGGGAAGTATATCATCCCTTCTAACGGTCGTTTCCCACTTGTAGGTGGTTTAACGCAGGAAAGTGGCGGTTACAAACTGGTTCTTGATGGTGTTGAAGCTTATGACGGTGCATTTATTCCCGGCGTTATTGCTGAGTATGATCAATCTGGAAACCTCATTGGCTACCGAGAGAACCTAGGCGGGGCGGGTACCAATGTTTATCCAATCGGACAGCAGTTCCCATGGAATTACAACCAACAAGTGATTTTTGATTCTGATTTCATCAAGTTGCGAGAACTCTCTATTGGTTATGATTTCACAAATATCAAGCGTGTTAAAAACTTAAGAGTGTCACTCTTTACGCGGAATATTATGCTTTGGACGAAGGCCGGAATCGGGATTGATCCAGAGCGTGCTTTCCAAGCAACCGGAAATAGCTTCCGTCAGGGTATAGAGATCCAGAATGTTAGCCCTTGGACTGTTCCATTTGGTTTCAAATTAGACTTAACCCTATAAAGCCTAAATGTCATGAAAAGAAGATTCATAAAATATATTGTAGCTGCCAGTTTGATATTTTCAATTGCTGGTTGTAAAGATCTTTCGGAAATTAATATCAATCCGAATGGCGTTGATCCGAGTCGAGCAAATGTCAACTTGATGCTGCCGGGATTACTGAGCAGTTTATCTGGACATTACGCCATATTGGATAACAGTCTTTCCAGCGGAATTATGCAGCATATGCAGGAAGACGGATGGTTTGATGGGTATAATCATTATCGTTGGGACTCGAAAGATTGGGGGGAATGGTACGAAATATTAGCGAACAACGATGTGATGTTGAAAGCTGCTGTAACCAATCAGCTGCCCATGCATGAGGGTATTGGATTGGTCGTTAGAGCATTTGCCTTTGGCGTAGTCACTGACCTTTGGGGCGATGCCCCCTATACCGAAGCGATCAAAGCGAATGAACAAATTACACAGCCTAAATTTGATGGGCAGGAAACTATTTATAAAGGTATACTTGCCGATTTACAAAGGGCATCCGAACTTTTTCAAGCAGGGAATACATCGGGTATTATCGCTAATAATGACTTAATCTATAAGGGAGATATCAAGAAATGGCATCAATTTGCAAATAGCATGCTTCTTCGTTACGCCATGCGCCTTTCTGAAAAAATGCCAAATGAAGCAGCTCAAATTATAAAAAGAGTTTACGACAGCGGAGTTTATTTATCGAACACTGCTAATAATGCTTCTGTAAATTATCTGGGCAATACCAGCGGCGATTCTTATTTCTTAGCCACCCAATTTGATGCTGACGGGAGTATATTCCGTCGCAGAAAGGTGGCAAAGACAATAATGGATTTGTTGATAGCGAATAAGGATCCTAGACTAACGGTATGGGTGTCGCCGGTGCACTGTCAATGGGTGGAAGACCTAACGCTCAGCACCGCATATGATGCTTTTGTGCGGAAGAATAATGTGCCGCAAAGCTACAACAGCTTGACATTTGTGCAATATCAGACCGAGATTGCAGCGGGGCATAAATTTACACGCCATTACAACCCAAATATCCTCGGATATCGACTTGATACAGCGAAGTATGTAGGGGTTCCTGCTGGATCGCTCGAGCCGAGTTCTTATAATCTGAATCCGACTCCTGGGCAAATTGTTCAAAACCAACATGTGTCGCAGTTGTCTGCCATGTATCGACAACCGACTGGTACTTATTTAAAACGTCGATTAGCAACTACTGAGGAAACTTATTTCATTTTGGCTGAAGCTGCGCAACGTGGATGGATTGGCGGGAATGCGGAGACTTTATATAATGAGGCTATCAAAGCTTCGTTGACTGCTTGGGGGGTACCGGATAAATATGCTGCTTACATCGCGCAGCCTAATGTCAAGTATAAAGGCACTTTAGAGCAGATTATTCAACAAAAATGGGTGGCTAGCTGGAATTGTGCGACTGAGTCGTGGATGGATTTCCGAAGAACGGGTTTTCCAAAGCTAGTCGCTGGCCCTGCATCTGCTGAAACTGTATTGCCTGTACGCTTTATTTATGGGAACAATGAAATAAATGCGAATAGAGAAAATCTAGAAGCTGCAATTGAAGGCTTGCAAGAAACGCCATATTCAAAAGTGCGTGGAAAGAACAGTCAATGGTCGAAGCCCTGGATTTTGCAAGGAACAAATAAACCATGGTAATCAACAATCCTATCGTATCCTTAAGTTTAGTATGTCTGATATTTTTCGGACATACTATTCTATCGTTTGCACAAATAAAACATCACTCGACCTCAGGTAGAGAATCAAAACGGAATATTAAAGTGGTAGCCCATCGGGCAAACAACGGAGAGGAAAAATATCCGGAAAATTCCATTACGATGATTCAGTCATGTTTGGATCAGGGACTTCAAATTCTTGAGCTGGATATTCGTCAAACAAAGGATAAACAACTCGTTATTCTGCATGATAAAACCGTAGACCGAACAACAAACGGGAAAGGTAATATTGCGGACCTCACTCTTCAAGAGCTTCAACAATTAAATTTGAAGCACGAAGGCAAAATAACACGTCTGAAAATACCAACTTTGGAAGAGGTGTTGAAGTTGACAAAAGGAAAAGTGATGCTCGATTTGGATATAAAGATTGAGGGCGAAGATTCTTATAGAAGGATTGTTGACTTGGTAAAAAAGTATGACATGAATGAAAATGTTCTATTCTTCTTGTATGATGTAGCAGATATACCAACCCTTCATAAGCTTGCCCCAAATGCGCAGATATTGGCACGCGTCCGAAACTCCGAGGAAATTAACCTTGTTCAGCAGTATCCATTCATTCGCTATATACATATCGACGAGGAGTGCTACGCTGATGCGACTATGAAATCTTTGATCGATAAAGGTTATGAAGTCTGGTTGAACAGTTTAGGATATTACGACAGACTTCAGAAGTCAAATGGAACTGGATTTGAGCAGTTTCTAAAAAAATATCCACATATTACGATCATTCAAACCGACTTGGGTTTAGAACTCATCCGCTATTTGAACAGATGATGCTTTTACTTGAAGATTATACCAATGAATTAACAATAAATTGATTATGAAAACACTATTTAAATTCTTTTTAATTCTTCTATTCTTCCAGCCTGCCTTTGCCCAGGAAAAGACCCTTGCCGAAAAGCTTGGTTATAAGAAGAATGACATCCTTTTAATCATCAATAACGATGATTCGGGAATGAGCTATGCATCGAATCAGGGCACGATTGAAGGGATGGAAAATGGATTGATAAGCTCTTCGACCATTATGTTCAATTGCCCTTGGAGTTTGGATATTGTTAACTATGTGAAGCAACATCCAGATAAGCATTTTGGTGTTCACTTAACGCTTACCTCAGAATGGAAGAATTACAAATGGTCATCAGTTGCGTCGTCCAATACTGTTTCATCTTTACTAGATCCAAATGGTTACTTATGGAGATCGGTGGAAGAAGTTTATCAGCATGGAGATCCTGAACATGCTTATCTAGAGGGTAAAGCACAGATCGAAAAGGCGCTTCACTATGGGTTGCCCATTACACATATTGACTCGCACATGGGGACATTTCAGTTAAAACCAGCGTATATTGCGAAGTATGTGCAATTGGCGGTTGATTTCAATTTGCCACTTCGTATGGCATCACAATCTACCTTAGCAAAGTATGGCATGCCTAATCTTCGTCGAGATTGCGAGAAAAAAGGATTGGTGTTTACTGATTATATGGTTTATGAAGAGCTAGCAAAATACAAGGACGATGTCGAAGGATTTTGGCTTAAGGTAATCAATGACCTTAAACCGGGTGTGACCGAGTTATATCTGCATGCGTCTAAAGATACCGATGATCTACGTGTATTTACGGGTAGCTGGAAAAAGAGAATCGCAGAATTGGAGGTATTCACGAAGAGTGAGAAGATTAAGGCGGCTATTAAAGGACGGAATATTCATATCATTAGCTATAAGCCATTGAATGACCTTCAACAAAGGCAGAACAAAAAATAACCTTCTAATTAAATTGCTGTATGTAAGCTTTAGGTGTACATTTCTTTAAAATCTTGAAATGCCTGTAGAAGTTTGAACTGTTTTCAAACCCTGACTCTTCGGCAATCTGTTTGATTGCGAAGTTAGAGTTGATGAGCAGACGGCAGGCATGATTTAGACGAACCTCTGTAAGGAAATCAAAATAGGATTTGTTCGTCATCTGTTTGAAATAACGACAAAATGAAGTAACACTTAGGTTAGCGATGTTGGCAATATCTTCGATGTAAATCTTCTCTTGAAAGTTCTTAAAAGTATAATTGAATATATTATTCATACGCTCTTCGTCAATGCTATTGTATTTGTGTTGAGCGTATTCATGTGAGATGAGTTTGTATTCGCAGGAAGAGGCCAATAGTTCGAAGATCTCTAAAAGATAGATAATCTTCCGCAATCGGCTAGATTCGTGCATTTTGACCATTAAATTGCGGATTTGTGCTTTTGTTTCACCGACGATGTATAGTCCTGATTTCGATGTGTTTAAAAGCTTAAGTAGGTCAGATGTTTCAGGAATATGGAGGAATTCTTTACCTAATGAGTCTGGGTGGAAATGTAAAACTAAAGCCTCTACATAATGATCAGATTGCTTATTGATGCTACATTTCCAAGTATGAGGAAGATTGGAGCCAAGAAGAACCATTTCATCCTCTTGAAAGTTGCTGATATTATCTCCGATAAACTTCAGCCCCTGGCCTTTAATCACATAATGCAGCTCGATCTCCGGGTGATAATGCCATATCGTACCAAAGTTCGGCAGCAGATCATGCCGAATACGGAAAGTGTTATCTGATTGTTTGGGAACCTGGTGGAATTTAGGTTTCATAATACATTGGTGTTGTGTCATCTAATTTAAATAAAAAACATGAACCGACCTAAAACATGATAATATATTAGAATGATCGGGCAATTTTTAAAAGTTATTAGCCTTCTAAATTTTATTATTTCGTATAACTAATTATAAATCAATATGATCAAAGTGATGGAAAATCAAGCGTTTTTAGTATGTAGCGGAGATCTTCGGCCTTCGGCCAATCTTAGCTGTTGGCCAACTCAGCAGGCAATGGAGGAGAAACTTAGCCAGGCTCTTGCGGGATTTGGATGGCACATTAAAAGGGCGCATGATTTTAACCCGGAAAAGGGTCACGGTTTTATTGACTACCAAATTGAGGGGCTACGCGTATTTCGTGAAATCGATCCAAACGCACCATTGATTGTCGCAGAGTCGGTGTGGCAATATAGTCAGCATATTCTCGCGGGCTTGATCTCTCATCACGGACCTATTTTGATTATTGCTAATTGGGATGGACAATTCCCCGGCTTGGTTGGTGCGTTGAATTTAACAGGTTCATTAACCAAAGCTAATGTAAAATACAGCTTTCTTTGGAGTGAAGATTTTGAAGACTCTTTCTTTTTAGATGGGCTTCAAGAATGGCTGGAAACCGGAACAATCAATCATATAAATAAACATGTGCGCAAGTTCGATCGAAGGGAAGTTCGGTCGGACTACGCACAAATCGCAGATGACCTATCATCCCACGTGCTAAAATCCAAAGTTATTATGGGAGTTTTTGACGAGGGATGTATGGGCATGTTTAATGCCATTGTTCCTGACCATTTACTTCATCCTCTCGGCTTCTTTAAGGAGCGGCTTAGCCAATCAACACTCTACGCCAAGATGCTTACGATTACAGATGATGAAGCATTGTTGGTATTGAACTGGCTGTTAGAGAAGGGTGTTAATTTTCATTGGGGCGCCGATGAAGATACGGAACTTACAACCAAACAAAGTCTAGAACAATGCAAGATGTATGTTGCAGCACTGCGTTTAGCGGATGAGTACGGATGTGGAACAATAGGTATACAATATCAACAAGGTCTGAAAGATCTGGTTGCTGCAAGCGATTTGGTCGAAGGATTACTGAACAATACCGAACGGCCTCCAGTAATTAATGAAGTTGGAAGAGAGATCCTAGCAGGGGAAGCACTGCCACATTTTAACGAGGTAGACGAGTGTGCAGGAATCGATAGCTACATAACTTATCATTTATGGAGAAAATTCGGTATGGAAGGGGATAATACGCTTCACGACCTTCGATATGGTGCGCCTTATAAACTGGATGGAGATGAGGAGTTCGTATGGGTACTTCTCATCTCTGGGGCTGCCCCTGCCTCGCATTTTATCGACGGATATGCTGGTGCTGAGAGTCTTCGTCAGCCTTCGATGTTTTTCAAGAAAGGAGGAGGAACACTGCGCGGTATTTCTAAACCGGGTAATATCGTTTGGAGTAGAATCTTTATCGAGGATAACGTCTTAAAAGCAGATGTAGGAACGGGAAGAGTACCACTACTTCCAACAGAAGAGACGGAGCGACGATGGAATATGACGAATCCTGAGTGGCCAATAATGCATGCTGTTTTTAATGGGGTTTCCAGAGATCAAATGATGGCAAAGCATAAGTCGAATCATGTGCAGGTTGTTTATGTGGATGACGAACATGATTGCGAGCAGATGGCGCTTGCAAAAGCTCGCGCATTCGAGAATCTAGGCATGCAAGTTAATATCTGTGGTTTTTAATCCTTTGATTACATGAAGACATACGTCATAGGCATTGATTTCGGAACAGATTCAGCGAGGGGAATTTTGTATCATCTAACTTCGCTAAGAGTCGAAAAGCAGGTCTTTGCCGAGTTTCCCCGTTGGAAGAAAGGGCTATACTGCAAACCCGAAAACAACCAATATCGGCAGCATCCTTTAGACTATATCGAAGCATTAGCAGAAATATTTAATGGTCTGCTCTCTGATTTGTCCAAAGAGGAGCGCCTACAGATCAAGGCAATTGGAACAAACACCACGGGATCAACTCCGGTCGCTGTCGATGCCGAAGTGCAGCCATTAGCTCTTCTGGAGGAGTTTAAGGATAATCCTAACGCCATGTTCGTCCTTTGGAAAGATCATACCGCATTAAAGGAATCTGACGAGATCAATCAAATCCTAAAGACCTATTCTCCCGACTATTCTCTATATTCCGGCGGAATATACTCATCGGAATGGTATTGGTCTAAAATCACACATATTATTAGGGAAGACGAAGCCGTATTAAATGCTTCTTATTCTTGGTTAGAGCAATCTGATTGGGTGCCGAACTACTTATGTGGAAATACTGCTATAGATTCAGTAAAGAGAAATCGTTGTGCTGCAGGACATAAAGCTATGTGGAATGAGGCGCATGGAGGCCTACCTTCACCGGCATTTTTGCTGGAATTAGAACCGAAATTTGAAAGATATCAATTGCCATTCTATCAGGAAACATTTACTAGTGATGCCGTTTTTGGAACAATTGACCCTTCTTTAGCCGAAAAGTATGGTCTCTCGAAGGATCTAAAAATAACAGTTGGAGCGATTGATGCACATCATGGTGCTGTAGGCGCGGGGATTTCTCCCAATATCCTCGTAAAAGTCATGGGCACTTCAACCTGCGATATGCTCATCGCTCCGAAGAACATGGAAGAAATAATCGTCGATGGTATTTGTGGGCAGGTTGATGGTTCAATAATTCCTGATTATATAGGCTATGAAGCTGGACAATCTGCATATGGCGATGTTTTCCAATGGTTCAAGCAACTGCAGATGAAGACGATGATCGATATCCTGGGCGACACGTTAAACAAAGAAGATCTGGAAAGGATGGACGAGCGCTTTTTCACAATTTTAACCGAACAGGCTTCTAAACTTAATCCTCAAGCAGATGATCTGGTTTTTACGGACTACTTGAATGGACGTAGAACACCAGACGCAAATCTTGCCCTTAAATCGGCTGCGGAAGGCTTTTCTCTTTCTACCGAACCTGCGCATATTTTTAAAGCTTTGGTAGAAGCTACAGCATTCGGTTCACGTTCGATCATCGAGCGGTTCCAATCGTTTAATGTGAATATTGCGGGCGTTATTGCCATAGGTGGGATTGCCGAGAAATCGCCATATGCGGTACAAGTACTAGCAGATATCTTGCAACGAGAAATCAATGTTCTGAAAAGTGATCAGGTCTGTGCATTGGGATCTGTAGTTTTTGCTTGCACGACAATTGGAGCGTTCGAAAGCATCGCAACTGCTCAGCAGAAAATCTGTCCAAGGATTGCACGTATTTATAAACCCAATCTGAAAAACAAGGAGGTATATGAAACACTATATACTCGTTATCTAGAATTAGCTGCTGTTTAAGCCAAGAATCATGAACAATCTTCCAATTATTGATATCGTTATTATTTTAATCTACCTCCTTGCGATGGTGCTTGTAGGTGTATATTTTTCAAGGAAAAACAAATCGGCAGACGATTTTACAAAGGCGGCAGGTCGAATACCGGGCTGGGCAATCGGTATTTCGATCTACGCGACATTCTTAAGCTCAAATACTTTTTTAGGTGTTCCAGGAAAAGCATTCGGTGGCAATTGGAACGCCTTTGTTTTTAGTTTATCTATGCCTTTGGCAGCGTGGATTGCAACCAAATACTTTGTTCCTTTCTATCGCAGCACCGGAGAAGTCTCTGCCTATACGAACTTGGAAAAACGATTTGGAACCTGGGCAAGGACATATGCAGTCATTTGTTTCTTACTGACTCAGCTAGCGAGAATAGGCTCTATTTTTTTCGGAATCTCCCTCACGCTGCAAGCCCTAACAGGATATAACATGATTGCCATCATGCTGTTGACAGGTGTGTGCATTGTGATTTACACAGTCATGGGCGGGATTGAAGCAGTTATTTGGACTGAAGTTGTACAGGGTATATTGAAGACAGTCGGTGCATTGATTATCATTTGGCTAGTAGTTCGCGAGGTGCCGGGCGGAATTCCAGAAATATACACGACGGCAAAAGATTTCGATAAAATGAGTCTGGGAACATTCGATTTCGATTTTGTCTCCTCCAGTTTTTGGGTCATTTTGTTGTATGGTTTTTTCATGAATCTCAACAACTTCGGAATGGATCAGAATTACGTGCAGCGCTATCATACCGCAAGTTCGGCGAAAGAAGCTAATAAGTCCGTTTGGCTGTGCGTATGGATTTATGTGCCAGTATCCTTGCTGTTTTTTATTATTGGAACTTGTCTTTTCGTTTACTACCAGCAGCATCCTGAGCTGGTCGAAATTTTGAAATTCCAAACTGCCTCAGAGCGTTTGAAAATGCCTTTAGGAAGCTCGGAAGTTAGCGCGCTAGCTACCACGTTAATGCCTGAAGATTATGGAGATAAGGTGATGCCTCATTTCATGGTAAATATGATTCCGACAGGAGTTTTAGGGCTGATAATATCGGCGCTACTTTCTGCAGCGATGAGTACCATAAGTTCAGGAATGAATGCTTCAGCAACGGTATTTACGGAAGATATCTACAAACGATATGTCAACAAAAATAGCGATGAGTCGAAAAACCTAAGGGTTCTGTATATCGCTACGGTGATCGTAGGTCTAGTGGGCATGTGCTGCGGTATTGCTATGATTGGGGTTAAAAGTCTCCTGGATATCTGGTGGACCTTATCCGGAATATTCGCAGGAGGCATGCTAGGATTATTTTTACTAGGTCTGATCGCGAAGAAAACATCTAACCGTTCGGCAATTATTGCTGTCATCATGGGCGTGGTACTCATTGTCTGGATGTCCCTATCTTATCTATTGCCTGCGGAACTCGATTATCTTAAATATCCATTACATACAAATCTAATTATCGTTTTCGGAACACTTACAATTTGCTTAGTCGGCATTTTAGTGAAAGATAAAAAGCAAAGTAAATAATTAACCTAACATATCTTTTATCCCTATGAATAAACCTAAAAAATTTATTCCTGTCATGCTCATGCCTTTTCAGGAGAACTTAGCTATCGACTATGTAGCACTAGAAAAGTTGATTGATTTTTATTTAGATGCCGGTGCTGCTGGATTATTTGCAAATTGCTTGTCCAGCGAAATGTTTCAACTTAGCAAATCTGAAATGTTGGAATCTGTGAAATTTATTGTCGAGCATGTCGATGGTCGAGTTCCGGTGGTGGCGACAGGAACCTTTGAGGAGCCTATCGATGAACAGGCAGCTTTTATCAAAGAAATCTATGCTACGGGTATCGACAGCGTTATTGTCATAACAAGCCTCCTTGCGCAGGAAAATGACAGCAATGAACAGTTTGAAAAGAATGTTCTAGAACTAATACAAAAAACGGACAATGTACCACTCGGGTTTTATGAGTGTCCAGTGCCCTACAAAAGACTTATTGAACCTACATTTTTAGGAAAACTCGTAAAAGGCGGCCGAGTTAAGTACCATAAAGATACTTCCTTAGATATCGACCATATCGAGCGTAAATTAACCCATACAAATAGTACATTTGACTTTGGCTTATTCGATGCATATATGGTACACGCGGTAAATTCATTGAAACTAGGGTCTGCGGGGCTATCCTGTATACAGGGAAACTATTTTCCAGAGCTCATTGTTTGGCTATGTGAAAACTACGACGATGCAGCTCAGCAAACGAAAGTTGAAGCGGTCCAGCAGTTTTTGATAGATCAAATGGATGTGATGCACTATGCATATCCCATATCTGCAAAATACTATTTAAAAGAGCAAGGCTTTCCAATCAAGCAGCATACTAGGCGAACGGATATTGAAGCTTTTGATAACAAGGTAGAAGAGGCACTGGATAAACTAAAAATGGATTATCAAGTGCTGAGAACGATAATTGACAACTAAATTATGCCGGAGGTTACACAACTCACACACGAGCAACATGGACACAGTATGCACCATAATGGTGCGATTTCCAGCGATGGAAACTGGATTGTATTTGATTACAGAAACGACGATACGCATATTGGCAGAACAGGAACAATTGCAGTATTAGACCGGCGCACTGGCAATCAGTTTCCCATCTATCAAACGCTAGGACAATCTATTTATGGACCGGGGGTGGGAGCGGCGTCTTTTAATCCATGTGCCAATCAGGTTGTCTTCATCCATGGCTTGTTGGATGCAGATAAAGAGAAACCTTATGATATCACCCGCCGCACGGCGGTAATAGTTGATCTAGAAAATAAAATGCAGGCCACGTATGCGGACAGTCGTGATTTGGTAGCTCCCTATGCTACAGGTAGCCTTAGAGGAGGAACACATTCCCATATGTGGAGCCCAGACGGGAAATTACTAAGTTTCACTTATAACGACGAATTGGTCGATCCACAATTACGTGTGGTGGGTCTTATGTTTCCTGTGAAACAGCAAGATCTCGTGGAAGACAGAAGTGGTAATGTGCAAGGAACCTATTATGCTGTGATTGTCTCTGATGTAACAGAATGCCCGCAGCGCGGATCCGACGAAATCAATAAAGCTTTTGATGAATGTTGGGTGAAGAGTTCGTTGAAGGATGGCGATATATACCGTATCGCTTTTCAAGGTAACACGGTGAATGCTTCGGGTGAAACAATAACAGAAATTTTTTTAGTTGATGTGGATTTGAATCTCGCATTTAAGGATAAGTCTGCTGTCGGAATGGAAGGCGAGCGTCCAAAAGTGCCGCAAGGCATACGACAAAAAAGACTTAGCCGAAGTCCTAAAGGGCTTTCAAACCTACGGCATTGGTTGAGAGCGAGTCCCGATGGCAAATCTATATATGCATTGGCCAAAGATCAGTTCAATAATAATCAAATTGTACAATGCAATACCAATACTGGAGAATTAAGTTTTGTTTCAAATTTTGACTTTTCTGTCGCTTCGCCGATTAACATTGATGCATCGGGGGAATGGATAACTTTCATAGCGGATAATAATCTATATGTTTTTCAAATCCATACAAAAGAACTCCTCAAATTAACAGATCATGATGCGAGTGAAGGACAACTCGTCGGTGCTCCATTATTTGATGTTGGTGGAAGGAGGATTTTGTACAACCAATTTATAACAGGTAAGGATGGAGAGTTTATTCAAATAAAAATGGCTAATTATTGATATCCTGATGATTTGTTAACAAATAATTTACCATGGACCTATTCTTTTTTCAGTATTTTTATGCTTCAACCTAAGCATATTACTACCATGAAAATTAGAACCATCAAAAAAGCATTCAAGCTATCGCTTTTAGGAATTTCTCTCAGTTTAGCGACGATTTCAGTGTCAGTGGCTCAGCTCAACGAAGTGAAAATATTTGCACATCGTGCTGGCGCATATGAATATGATGAAAATACACTAGCAGCCTTTAAAGCAACCTATGAACAAGGAATGCGAGGCTATGAAACGGACGTCCGTATTTCCAAAGACGGACAGCTCGTTATTTTCCATGATGATAATCTAAAACGTATCGTCGGCAGGGAAGGGGCAATCGAAGACATGACCCTTTCCGAAATAAAAAAGCTAAAAACACTTAAGGGCAATGAAATACCGACCCTAGATGAGGTCGTTGCTTATTTTAAAGATAAGCCCGGAGTTTATATTGAATTTGAAATGAAAACGAATAAACCATTGTATGAAGAAGCAAAACTCCACAAATATTGCGATATGCTCTATAACAAGGTCTATTCAAACCGTCCGCAAGATTCAGACTATCTGCTTACTTCTATTGATAAGCGTCCCTTGCGCTATTTGAAGGCTAAATACCCGGATGCCGATTTGATGTTTATCAAAGGTGAGGCTTTGACACAAGCTTTAATAGACGAGACAAAGGAACTTGGAATCAAGCGTATCGCGGCTAACATTACGCAGACGACGCGTGCGATGGTGAAAGACGCTAAGAAGCAAGGGATGACGGTCAGCTTGTGGCCAGGTCGTTCTGTGGATGATTTCCTTTTGGGATTGTCTCTGGGATCTGATTACCTGTGTACCGATGTGCCCATTGAAGTATCCAAATGGGTAAAGAATAATGCAGCTTGGATCAAGCTAAAATAATTAAAGCTGGCTAGCGAGCCGGCTTGTTTATTAAAATAGAGTGATGTTATTTAAAGTATCAAATATGCTGCCGACGATTTAAAAAAGGAAGAGTAGTTGTTGTACAGGCTTGGCAATAAACTGGCTAAGCCACTCAGAAAATTGAATAGTTATTCGCTTAGGTAGATTGTTTTTATTTCTTAGATAGTTGTGTAATACTTGGAAAGCATGTGCTCTTGCCATTTCTTAATAATAGCGCATACTTCATAAGCTTCTTGCTGTTCAAATGAACGAAGAAGCGATTCTAAGGTTAAAGTAATTTCAGAAATATGAATGAAGTTACCTTCTTCATCCCGATAGTCCCCTAGAATATCCAAAAGGACACAATGAGTTTCAAATTCCCTGAATTTACGCTGATAATTACGATCAGCATTCAACCAAAGATTTTCAAATTGGAAGCCAGACTCGATGTGCTTATGACAAGCTTGTTCGTATTGAGTACGACGTGTTTGTAGCTCTTGTTTCATTTTCTCGACACTGTCCTGAAGAGAATCATACATGTGGGAGAGATGGAGTTGCACTTCCTTGTGTTGCGAAATAAGTGGCATAACATTTATTTTTTGATGCTCGTAAGTGTTTTAACAAATAATTAGTAGATTGGTTTTGGTAGATGACTGATTTTGTGATTATTATACTAATTTAATACATATTCATCGTAAAAGAAATATATTTGGCAATATGATAGAAAAAAGTATAAATGGAATTCATTTAGAAATATGTGCGAATTCGCTGTCCTCCGCGAAGGAAGCGCAGTTGGGCGGGGCAAGTCGTGTAGAATTATGTCAAAACCTGGAGAATGGTGGCACAACACCCTCATATGGACAAATTAAGCTCGTTCGCGAAGCATTAGAAATTGGAGTCCATGTATTAATCAGGCCACGTGCTGGAGACTTTCTTTATTCCGACGATGAGTTTGCTGAAATAAAGGAGGATATTCTCTATTGTAAAGAAGCGGGATGTGATGGCGTTGTGATCGGCATATTGACAAAGGACGGAGGGGTTGATAAGGTGCGCATGAAAGAGCTAGTTGATTTGGCGAAGCCCATGTGTGTGGTTTTTCATAGAGCATTCGATCGATGCGCTGAGCCTTTAAAAAGCCTTGAAGATATTATCGAATTGGGGTGCGATAGAATCCTAACTTCAGGATTAAAAAATTCTGCATGGGAGGGAAGAGAACTTATAAAAGCACTAGTCGATAAAGCTGATGGTCGAATCGAAATTATGCCGGGGGCTGGGGTCGATGAGAGCAATGTGAAAGCAATAATAGAATTCACCGGGGTAAGAAGTGTGCATTCATCCGCTAAGGTCTTAGAAGCCTCTAAAATGGTCTATAATCAAACGAACGTAAAGGGGATGGATGAAGACGTAATAAGCAGCTCTTCTGAAAGAGTTGCCCAAATTATTGAACAAATAAAAAGCCTTTAGTGAAAACTAAAGGCTTTAAATATTTTAAAACAAATGCTTATTTAGCGTCAGCAGCTAATTTGTTTAAGATCTCATCATTCTTAGCGATTTGACCTTTCGCAGACATTTTGTTTTTTGAACCTAATTCAATATTACGTCCAAGTTTCAAAAACTGTACTTCAACACGTGAAACAGTTTTATTTCTTCTATCTTTTCTTTTTAAACGTGTAACTCCCATTGTTGTTAATATTTTTTCTAATGTTCAAACGAGGTCGGAAGCGGATTCGAACCGCTGTAGGAGGTTTTGCAGACCTCTGCCTAGCCACTCGGCCATCCGACCCTTTTACCCTTACAGGCATGCAAAAATAGGATTTACTTTTCACATATAAAAACCTTTTTTGCTTTTTATTCTACGAAATAATTTTTTCATAGATAAGCGTCTGATTTTAATCGCTTTATCAAGAAATCAATCATTAGTATTCAATTATTTCGGAACTGAATCTTAGATTATTTAAATTTTTATTAAACATAAGTGTCTGATAATCATGGATATATATTGATGCAGTTAGCTCCGCTATTTTTTTGGTCTAAACTTTGTAAGTGTGTTACCGTGTTAGCAGATGCTGACCTATTGAAAAAGAAAAATTTAAAGAATATGAAAAAATTATTACTATCATTCGGAGCTGTAGTTTTATTGGCAGCAGGAGCACAAGCTCAAACTAGCTATGGTTTAAAAGCTGGTGTTAACTTAGGTAAATACTCTAATGTTAGCGATCTTGAAAAAGATTATCAAAAAAACAACGTATCGTTTTATGTAACAGGTTATGCTGACCTTCCAGTCGCTCCTCAGTTTTCGATTCAACCAGGAGTATCCTTACAAGGTAAAGGTGCTAAATACGAGGCGTCAGGCGACAATGCTAGCGGATCGTTATCTCGTAATGTAATGTCAATTGAAGTTCCAGTGAATGCAGTTTACTACATCCCTGCTGGTGCTGGTAATGTATTCTTAGGTGCTGGTCCTTACGTAGGTTTCAACATCTCAGGTAAAGATAAATGGGACGGTTCTTTAGGAGAAGGTGGTACTTCTGGCGACAGAAAACTTGAGTTCTCTGGCGATAATAAAGACATGAACTTAATCGATGCAGGTGTTAACTTCTTAGCAGGTTACAAATTGAACAACGGTTTCTTAATTAACGCTGGTTATGGTTTAGGTTTATCTAACTTGAATCCAGGTGATGGTGAGAAAACATCTAACCGCGTATTATCATTCGGAGTTGGTTTCCAATTCTAATTGAAAATAATACCTTATGTGAAAAGGCAATCGAAAGATTGCCTTTTTTTGTGGCTTAAAATTTGTCATGTTATTGATATACAATCATAAACTAAATCGTAAAATCATGAAAAGATTAATTTTAGCAGTAATTGCCTCACTGGCATTCTCAGGTGCAGCTTTCTCCCAAGTGAGTTATGGCCTGAAAGCAGGTTTAAATTTGGCGAAATATTCCGAAGTGGCCATTGAGGGCTTGGAGGACTATGCCAAGATGAACCCGACATTTTATGTTACTGGATTTGCGGATATTCCCGTGGCTCCTCAATTTTCGATCCAACCAGGCCTTTCCTTACAGGGAAAGGGAGCGAAGTATAAAGGCGAGGAAGGAGGAACGACAGGAACTATCACTATCAACACCATGTCTATTGAGATTCCTGTAAACGCGGTGTATTATATTCCCGCTGGTCCAGGTTCCGTATTTTTAGGGGCTGGCCCGTATGCTGGATATAACATCAGCGGAAAAATCAAATCAAAGACTACCGGTAATGATGAATCAAGCGAGGATACCGATCTATCCTTCTCAGGTGATGATAAGGACATGAATGCATTCGAAGCCGGTATTAACTTTTTAGCTGGCTATAAGTTAAGCAATGGATTCTTAATCAACGCTGGATATGGACTGGGGTTGACGAACTTGAACCCAGATAGCGACGGGCAAAACATCAAAAATAGGGTGATTTCTGTTGGAGTGGGTTTTCAATTTTAAAAAAGCTGTTCGCAATCAGATTCTAGAAATCTCATGTTCAGACGACACGCTTGTACCAGAGATCTTACACCCAATAACTAAATAAAAAAACTCCCCTTTATCTTTCAATAAAGGGGAGTTTTGTTTTCTCAAAGAAATCTATCACACTTTGATTTCAACTTCAACACCTGAAGGTAATTCTAATTTCATTAACGCATCAACAGTTTTAGAGTTTGATGAGTAAATGTCTAACAATCTCTTGTAAGAACATAATTGGAATTGCTCACGTGCTTTTTTGTTAACGTGTGGAGAACGTAAAACTGTATAGATTTTTTTCTCAGTAGGCAATGGAATTGGACCACTAACAACTGCACCTGTAGGTTTTACTGTTTTCACGATTTTCTCAGCTGACTTGTCAACCAAGTTGTAATCGTAGGATTTCAATTTGATTCTGATTCTTTGGCTCATTATATATTTGTTTTTAAAATGACCCCCGATTAGAGCTATTTATAATCAGGGATCGGTTGTTTTGTATGCTAATATTAGTCTTCTAGACCTTTTACTTTACCTTTTGATTTCGCAATAACTTCTTCAGCTACGTTACGAGGTGCTTCAGCATAGTGGTCAAACTCCATTGTTGAAGTTGCACGACCTGAAGTGATTGTACGTAATTGAGTAACATATCCGAACATCTCCGAAAGTGGTACTAAAGCCTTGATAACTTGAGCTCCGTTACGTGAGTCTAGACCTTGCATCTGACCACGACGACGGTTTAAGTCACCCATTACATCACCCATGTTTTCCTCTGGAGTCAATACTTCAACTTTCATGATAGGCTCCATTAATACTGGAGAACATTTAGGTAATGCTTGACGGTAAGCCATTTTACCAGCTAATTCGAAAGATAATGAATCTGAATCGACTGCGTGGAAAGATCCATCGATCAAACGCACTTTCATTCCTGATAGTGGGTAACCAGCTAATACACCATTGTTCATCGATGATTCAAATCCTTTTTGAACCGAAGGAATGTATTCTTTTGGAATAGCACCACCAACGATCTCATTAACGAATTGAAGAGGTGATTTAACAACATCCCAATCTTCGTCTGCAGGAGAGATAACAACTTTGATATCCGCGAATTTACCACGACCACCTGATTGTTTTTTGTAAACTTCACGGTGCTCAGATGTTCCGTTGATAGACTCTTTATAAGCTACTTGTGGAGCACCTTGGTTAACTTCTACCTTGAACTCACGTCTCAAACGGTCGATCAAGATATCTAAGTGAAGCTCACCCATACCTGAGATAACTGTTTGACCAGTCTCTTGATCAGATTTTACTACGAATGTAGGGTCTTCCTCAGCTAATTTACCTAAAGCGATACCTAATTTATCTACGTCAGCCTGAGTTTTAGGCTCGATCGCTAAACCGATTACTGGCTCAGGGAAAGTCATAGACTCAAGGATGATAGGGTTTTTCTCGTCACAAAGTGTATCACCAGTTTTGATGTCTTTGAAACCTACAACCGCACCGATATCACCAGCACCGATTCTTTCGATTGGGTTTTGCTTGTTAGCGTGCATTTGGAAGATACGAGAGATACGCTCTTTGTTTCCTGAACGAGTGTTCAATACATAAGAACCAGCCTCTAATACTCCTGAGTATGCACGTACGAAACATAGACGACCTACGAATGGGTCAGTAGCAATCTTGAATCCTAATGCCGCGAAAGGCTCAGTTTCAGATGGCTTACGAACGATCTCTTCACCGTTACGTGGGTCAGTACCTTTAACAGCCTCTTGGTCAAGAGGTGAAGGCAATAACTCCATAACGAAGTCAAGCATTGTTTGTACACCTTTGTTTTTGAATGATGATCCACAAACCATAGGAACGATAGCGTTATCTAAAACAGCTTTACGTAAAGCGTCTAAGATCTCACGCTCTGTTAATGAATCTGGATCTTCGAAGAATTTCTCCATCAAAGACTCATCATATCCAGCAACAGCTTCTAATAATTTCTCACGGTATTCAGCAACCTCATCCAACATATCGTCAGGAATCGGAACTTCTGTAAAAGTCATACCTTTATCAGCTTCGTTCCAAACGATACCACGGTTGTTGATTAAGTCAACTACACCTTTGAAGTCGTCCTCAGCACCGATAGGTAATTGAAGCGCTACAGCCTCAGAACCTAACATCTCTTTCACTTGTCTTACAACTTTCAAGAAGTCAGCTCCTGAACGGTCCATTTTATTAACGAAACCAATACGAGGAACTTTGTAACCATCAGCTAAACGCCAGTTCGTCTCAGATTGAGGCTCAACACCATCAACAGCTGAGAATAAGAATACTAACCCGTCTAATACACGTAATGAACGGTTTACCTCTACAGTAAAGTCAACGTGTCCAGGAGTATCAATTACGTTTACTTGGTATTTTTTATTACGGTAGTTCCAGAATACAGTAACAGCAGCAGATGTGATCGTGATACCACGCTCTTGCTCTTGCGCCATCCAGTCTGTAGTAGCAGAACCTTCGTGAGTTTCTCCTAATTTGTGGTTAACTCCAGAGTAGAATAAGATACGCTCTGTAGTCGTAGTTTTACCAGCATCGATGTGGGCAGCGATACCAATATTTCTAACTAATTTTAAGTCTTTTGCCATATTAATTTTGCAGTTTGCCTATTGGCGTTTTTTGTTGCTTTGTTCTTAAACAAATACACCGACTCTCGATAATGAATATTCTATTATCTAAAGTCGGTGTAATCATATTTGATTCTTTATTTTCAAAATTAGAATCTGAAGTGTGAGAACGCTTTGTTAGCTTCCGCCATCTTGTGCGTGTCTTCTTTCTTCTTTACAGCAGCACCTTCACCTTTAGAAGCTGAAATAATTTCTCCTGCTAATTTCTCGAACATGGTTTTTTCACCACGTTTGCGAGCATAAGAGATTAACCATTTCATTCCTAAAGCGATCTTACGCTCTGGACGAACTTCCATAGGAACTTGGAAGTTAGCACCACCAACACGACGAGATTTAACCTCTACTGCTGGCATAACGTTGTTTAAAGCTTTTTTCCAAGTCTCTAAACCGTTCTCTTGCGTTTTTGATTCTACTAATTCTACAGCATCGTAAAAAATTGAGTACGCGATAGATTTCTTTCCGTCGAACATCATGTTGTTTACGAAACGTGTTACCTGAACGTCATTAAACTTTGGATCAGGTAAAATGATTCTCTTTTTTGGTTTTGCTTTTCTCATTTTCTTTTCCTCCGTTTAATTATTTCTTACCTTTTGTTGGAGCAGCTGCTTGACCTGGTTTTGGACGTTTTGTTCCGTATTTAGAACGACGTTGGTTACGGCCTGCTACACCTGATGTGTCTAATGCACCACGGATGATGTGGTAACGAACTCCTGGTAAATCTTTAACACGACCACCACGGATTAACACGATTGAGTGCTCTTGTAGGTTGTGTCCTTCTCCTGGAATGTAAGCATTCACTTCTTTTCCATTCGTTAAACGAACACGAGCTACTTTACGCATTGCTGAGTTTGGTTTTTTAGGGGTAGTAGTGTATACACGTGTACACACACCTCTTCGCTGTGGACATGAATCCAACGCTGGTGATTTACTCTTATCAACCAGAGCTACTCTACCTTTTCTAACTAATTGTTGAATAGTAGGCATTTACCTGTTTTGTGTTTTTAATTTGTGTAAAATTAATTTTTAAGTCTGCAAAGATATAAAGAATATTTCGAATCGTAAAGAGTTGTGAGATAAAGTTTTTAAATAAAATGGATGCGTCGATTCCACGGCCGTTCTGTAGCAGTTCCTGACCATACGTCAATGGTTTTTTCATGCTATAAATGTTGCTGTACGGGATCTTGTGTTGAATTCGATAATTCTTAACAGCAAATGGTGTTTCGTATTTGACGCGTCCAGATAATACAGGGGCGGCTGCAAAGATTAAGGAATTCAAGGTAGAAGTTAGCATGGACAATCAACATTGGGAAGTCGCTGTTCAGGTCGTGGGGCGCTCAACGGACGTCAGTACTTTCCTTTTGCTACCTCAAAGACTTTCAGATATTTTCGAATCGTCACAGTGAATGATTTTAAAGGAGAGAACCACGCCTCTATTGCAGAGCTCGATCTCTATTAATAATCGATAATCAGCTTGCTCGAAAAAAAGTTCTAATCAACGGCATATTTTAGAATAAGAAGCCCCGTCATGGAAAAATGGCGGGGCTCCTTATTTTTTTGATATGTTAAAAACGATATTGAGAACAATATGTTATTCTTTAATATCGTTCGGCCTAGCATCGCTGTCTGTTTAAGCTGCTGTGTTAGCTGATTAACGTAAAGTCAATCTGTCGTTTCTCCAAATCCACCTTCTTAACTTTGATCTGAACCTCATCGCCTAATTGATATACTTTTTTCTTGCGTTGACCGATGATCGCATAATTCTTCTCGTCCAAGGTGTAGAAATCATCCGTGATATCGCGAAGGCGAACCATGCCCTCGCATTTGTTCTCTTCGATTTCTACATACATACCCCATTCCGTAACACCGGAAACAATTCCTGTGTATTCGACACCAATTTGATCTTGTAGGAATTCTGCTTGTTTGTACTTGATAGATGCTCTTTCCGCTTCCGCTGCCTTCTTTTCCATCTGTGAGGAGTGTTCGGACATCTTTTCGTAGTGATCCGCATTGATCTTGTTGCCACCCTCCAGATAATATTGCAACAGTCGGTGCACCATTACGTCGGGGTAGCGGCGGATAGGAGAGGTAAAGTGCGTATAGTAATCAAATGCTAGACCGTAATGTGAAGTCTTTTTCGTGGTATAGATAGCTTTCGCCATAGAACGCACAGCAAGTGAGGTTAGCAAATTCTGCTCTTTTGATCCTTCTATCTTCGTCATTAAGCTATTTAATGATTTTGCGGTCTCTTTGTCAGACTTAATAACCAAGCGATGGCCGAAACGCGATGCGAATTGCGAGAAATTCGTTAAAGTCTCTGGGTTCGGAACATCATGGAAACGGTAAACAAACGGAAGTTTATTTTTCCCACGCCCTTGTTTTCCGATAAACTCAGCAACCTTACGGTTTGCAAGGAGCATGAAATCCTCGATCAGCTTATGGGCTTCTTTACGGATTTTCGTATACACGCCTATTGGCTTGCCATTTTCGTCTAGATGGAATTTTACTTCCTCCGATTCAAAACTGATGGCCCCGTTCTTGAACTTGCGGTCACGAAGGATAAAAGCGAGCTCATTAAGTTTTAAGATTGCAGGCGCCAAAGCATCTTCTTTGCCCTCGATGATTTCCTGTGCTTCTTCGTAACTGAATCGGCGGTCCGAATGGATGACCGTTCTTCCAAACCATTGGTCTATAACATTGGCTTTGTCGTCAAGCTCAAATACGGCCGAAAAACAAAGTTTGTCTTCGTTAGGTCTAAGTGAACATAAATTATTCGAAAGTCGCTCAGGGAGCATCGGAATAACTCTGTCGACCAAATAAACTGAGGTTCCTCTTTCGAACGCTTCTTTATCAAGTGCCGTATCAGGAATAACGTAATGTGATACGTCAGCAATGTGAACACCGATTTCATAATTACCATTCTCTAATACTTGATAGGAGATGGCATCATCAAAATCTTTTGCATCGGCAGGGTCAATAGTAAAGGTAGTGGTGCTTCGGAAATCTCTTCTTTTCGCAATTTCTTCCGCAGTGATATCTTCGGGGATGGCGTTAGCTTCTTTCTCGACTTCTTTCGGAAATTCCAAAGGGAATCCAAAGTCTGCCAAGATCGCGTTCATCTCCGTGTTGTTTTCTCCTTTTTTACCGAGTACGTGTTTTACACGACCGATAGGGTTCTTAGCATTCTTCGGCCATTCGATGATCGACACTAAAACTTTTTCTCCGTCCTTCGCTCCATTCAGATTGTCGAGCGGAATGAAGATGTCATGCAACATTTTTCTGTCATCCGGTAAGAAGAATGCGTAGCTGTTAGACATGTCAATAGTTCCGGTGAAGTCAGTCTTCGCGCGTTCCAAAATTTCCACTACTTCGCCTTCGCGCTTACGTCCTTTTTTGCGCTCGTAAACATGAACCTTCACACGATCGCCATGTAAGGCTTGACGAAGTTTTCGAGGAGCGACATAGATGTCGTTTTCGAGTTCATCTTCGGGTACAATATAAGCCGATCCGTCGGCTGTCATATCAACTTTACCCGTGATGTAAACATTGAGTTGGCGAAGCTTGAATTTGCCTCTTTCTGGTTGCTCAAATTGACCCGCGCGCGTTCCGTCGTTTAGTATGTCGGCGATGGCCACTTTAGCATCCGAATCTTTAACATTGAGTTTGGCGGCAACCTGTTTATAGTTGAGTGCTGTGTTTCCTGATTTTTCAAAAACGTCTACGATCAGTTGGGTTAAAACTTCTTTGTAAGGGTTTTCTTTTTTTGATTTCATATGTCTGTGTTGTGCTCCAAATTTAACGGAGCTATTTTAATTGTTGTAGGGGAGGGGAGGCTTTGACGATAGCCGATACACTCCTGTTATTTGTCCCCAACGACAATGGAACTAAGGTATGGAAAAATAGTTCAAATTTCGTGCTAGTTTTTCGTACGGATCGAGTAGTGTAAATTTGGATTTTGAAAGTGTATAAAAAATTTATTTTAGTGTTTTTAATTACCTGATTATAAATGTGTAATACTGTTTTTGCTAAAATATTATGCTAGGCTAATTATATGTATTTGACTGATTATCAGTGTTTTTGTAAAATTCTTTCATTTCGCTGTTTATATTTAAGTGTTTTGCTAAAACATAAATATTGAATTATTTGTTTTTATAATACTTTGTAAGTTGTTATTTTATAAAGTATTATAAATTATAATGATAAATATTAGCAAGTAAAAAATGAGGTGTGTTTAGCAAGTGATTTTGGTTACTTTAGGAGCACGGGGTACCACTCCAGTGGAAAGGCATAGAGGGGGGGGATTACAAAAAAAAGTTGAGTTTCTAGCTTATTTTTCTGTGCATTGATTGCATAGACCGACAGCATTTACGGCAATGGATTGCAGACTGAAACCTTTGGGAAGATTAATTTTTGGAACGTTCGTTTCATCTAAACAAAATACCGAATTGCATACTGAACAGATGAAATGTACATGTTGGTCGTGGTGATGATGCTCGGTACATTTCGTCGAACAAAGGGCATAAGTTGCCGTGCCGTTCAAGTCAAAAACCTTATGCAGGATGCCTTTCTCTTCGAAGCTCGCGAGTATTCGATATAAGGTAACTCGATCTATTTCGGAGCCTAATATTTTTTCTAATTCGGGTTGAGATATCGCTGCAGTTTTAGTAGAGATGGTGTCCAAAACACGGAGTCTAGGCTGGGTAATTTTTAACTTATTTGCCTTTAGAATTTGTGCGAATTCTTCTTGTTGATGATCTAAATTTTCCGAGTCCATGTCCACTTTCATAAGGTTAAATTTACGAAATATTTATGTGAATAAAAAAGCCTCCGAACGCAAGTCCGGAGGCCTGTATATTTGCATTTGACGCTTGCTTATTTGCCTGCAGCTTTTGCGTGATCCGCTAAGAATTGCGCCAATCCGCTGTCCGTTAATGGGTGCTTTAAAAGCGCGGTGATTGCTGATAGAGGACCTGTCATTACGTCAGCTCCAATCTTCGCACAGCCTAAAATATGTGCACTGTGGCGTACAGAAGCTGCTAAGATTTGTGTCTGAAAACCGTAGTTATCATAGATCTCACGAATCTCTTCGATTAGCCCTAAACCATCAACTGAGATGTCGTCTAAACGACCGATAAACGGAGATACATAAGTTGCTCCTGCTTTCGCAGCTAATAAAGCTTGACCAGCAGAAAATACCAATGTACAGTTTGTTTTAATCCCTTTTTTACTGAAGTATTTGATTGCTTTTACGCCGTCTTTAATCATCGGAACCTTTACAACGATCTTGCTATCCAATGCCGCTAAAGCTTCTCCTTCTTTAATCATACCCTCGTAATCCGTAGAAATTACTTCCGCACTCACATCGCCATCAACGATTGCACAAATCGCTTTATAATGATTAATTACGTTTTCCTCGCCAGAAATACCTTCTTTAGCCATTAAGGAAGGATTTGTTGTTACACCGTCTAAAACGCCTAAATCTTGCGCTTCTTTGATTTGCTCTAAATTAGCGGTATCAATAAAAAATTTCATGTTGTAAAGTGTTGAATGATTGTGTTTATTCTTGTCCTAAAATAAGCTAATCGCTTTGTTGCCACAAAGGTAGCTATATTGTTTCAGATTGAAAAGATGAACCTCAACTAATTGACGCTTATGCTCCACCTAAGATTAGCATCATCAGGTCTAATTACTAAGTACTAACTACTAAATACTATTGATTAGTTTCCGTTTACTATTATAAAATGCTACATTTATCGTATTAGGGCAAACTCTTTAGGTTGCTTTGGGTTACATTATATAGGCGACCCTATATCTATGCAGTTATTTAGATCATTAGCATATCCGAACTTTAGACTCCACGTCATTGGACAAGCCATCTCACTTTTGGGAACTTGGATGCAACGGATAGCTATTAGTTGGCTGGTATATCAGTTAACAGGCTCCGTTTTTTGGTTAGGATTCGTTTCTTTTATCTCCCTATTGCCTTCTTTAGTGCTATCACCGTTTATCGGTGCTTTCGTCGATAGGCATAAAAAGTATAGATTAGTATTTATTACGCAGATAGGCTTGATGATACAAGCAGGATTGTTGGCGTTGTTGGTTTATTTGAAGCTAGAATCTGTTCTTTATTTGTCAATTCTAGGCTTTATCCAAGGTGTTATCAACGCTTTTGATGTGCTTGGTAGACAATCCTTATTGGTTTCTTTAGTTGATGATAGAAAGGATCTGCCGAATGCAATAGCTTTGAATTCGTCCATATTCAATGCTGCACGTATGGTAGGACCCGCGATTGGCGGCGTTTTGCTATCTACTTACGGTGAATTAGCTTGTTTTACGCTAAATTTTATCAGTTTTATCCCGGTTATCATATGTTTAATGCTGATGAAGGTGCAGGAAAAGGTGATTATAATCCCTAACGAAAGTGCATTTGAAGGGCTGAAGCATGGATTTGAGTACCTGAAAAGGTCTCCGCATATCATGTCGCTCATTGTTATTTTGACCTTTTCGAGTCTTTTAGTAATTCCCTATACATCCTTGTTACCAGCCGTCGCTCGAGAACTATTTGCAGGGGATGAGCGAACTTTTTCTTGGTTTGAGAGTGCAGCTGGATTAGGCGCAATGATTGGCGCCATCAACATGGCACGTCTAAAATCTGGCGAAAACCTTCGTTATCGGGTTCTATTCTCCGCTTTAGCGATGGGTATTTCATTAGCTTTGTTAGCATACGCACAATATCTTCCCGCAGCTTTATTCTTTACCATGGGCGTCTCCTTTGCGATGATGATGCAGAATTCGTCAATCAACACCTATATTCAAACCCATGCCATGCCAGCGTATCGGGCTCGGGCGATGTCTTATTATGTAATGGCATTTCAAGGGATATTCCCTATTGGTAGTTTATTAACAGGAGCTATTGCTGAAATTGTAGGCATAAAAAACACCCTCTACATTATGGGAGCATGCGGGGTGCTAATATCTGTTGGCTTTTATATTTATCTAAGAATTCATATTCAACGGCGCCTATTTAAAGCTAATTTCCGTTGATTTAGACTGAGCTCATTTTTTTTATAATCGATGATCGCTCCGTAAGCTTTAAGGATATCACCGCCTAAAACTCCGATGACGGGGTCTATTCCGATTTGCGTATAGGCATAATTGATCGAACTCAAGTCAAGAACGGCGACTGTGAAATTCTTCACCGACCAATCATGAAGTTTCAACTCTGGAATACTAAGCATAAAGCTTTCCATGGTATTAGTGCCTAATCCAGTGGAAAGGATATCTGTATTTTGGAAATTGTCTTCTGCTAATCCCGAACTTAAGAGCGTTTGTTTATCGAGAACGGTCTTTGAAGCCCCTGTGTCAATAACAATCTTGAACGTCTTGTCGTAGATAGTGGTTTTAGTTATAATATGAAAGCCATCGGCTTGTAGGCCGATGACTTCAAATGGGATTTTATACATGTAAAGTATAGGTTATATGTCTGTTTTTTACTTCTTTAAAATGCCTTCATCATAAAGAACGTCGTTCATTTTTCGAACCGCGTCGGCCGAAGCAGCAAACAATTCTTGCTCTTTATCAGAAAGCTCCATAGGTACTATTCGGTCCCAACCTTTATTGTTAATAATTACAGGGACGCCGATATTTATATCTTCCTGTCCAAACTCGCCTTCCAAGAATACAGAAGCTGTGAACAGTTTATTTTGATTTTTAACAATGCTTTCGACCATCGCTGCTGCCGCGGCTCCTGGTGCATACCAAGCCGAAGTACCGATCAAAGCAGTTAATGTAGCTCCACCGACCATCGTCTTCTTTACGATTTCCCCTTCTTCCTCCTCTGTTAGGAAAGATGAAACTTTTACACTGTTCCAAGTGGCATGTTTGATCAATGGAATCATGGTCGTATCGCCATGGCCACCAATAACGATAGCATTTAGATCATTTGCCGATGCATTCAATTTATCACTGATCTGATATTTGAAACGTGCGGAATCTAATGCACCTCCCATTCCAATGATTCGATTCTTTGGAAGCCCGCTGGTTTTCAAAGCTAAATAAGTCATCGTATCCATTGGGTTGGAAACGATAAGAATAATGATGTCTGGAGAGTGTTTAATCAGGTTTTCTACTACTGATTTAACGATTCCGGCATTCGTTCCGATAAGTTCTTCGCGCGTCATGCCGGGTTTACGCGGAATTCCGGAGGTAATAACTGCTACGGCGGAACCTGCAGTCGCTTGATAATCGTTCGTGACGCCTTTGATATGCGATTCGAAGCCTAATAAAGCAGCGGTTTGCATCATATCTTGTGCTTTACCTTCTGCGAAGCCTTCTTTAATATCAAGTAGCACAATTTCTTCTGCTACATTGCGTCTTACCAGATTGTCTGCGGTAGTTGCTCCAACTGCGCCTGCACCAACAACGGTTATTTTCATAGTATTGGGGTTTGTATTTACCTTTAAATGTAATAAATTTTATCGTGAATCACTTGTAAATTCCCCTTAAAATTTCGAATAATGCGCTATGTCACAAGTTGATTGAAAAAGCCTTGACCTTAGAATGGATATCCGATTGCTAGGTTGAATACTAGGTTGTCACGGCGCCAGTCGCGTTCACGAATATCGATATATTTGAACACCCAACGGTCCCCTTTATCGCGATATGGTACGCGGAACGGAATTGCAAAATCTGTACGTATTATCAGGAAGTCTAGGTCCACACGCAGTCCGACACCGCCGCCAACGGCCAGTTCTGACAAGAATGCCTTACTGAATTTTCCGCCTGGTTTGTTTTCATCCTCCCGTTGCAGCCATACGTTTCCAGCATCGATAAAGGCTGCCCAATGGAACATGCCAGCGATTTTAGAACGATATTCTGTGTTTAATTCCAGCTTTAAGTCACCAGTTTGGTCAGCGAAGAAGTTGTCTTCTCCGATGTTTTCAGGAAGTGACGACCCGGGGCCTACTGAACGCGCTCTAAATGCACGTAACCCATTTGGACCACCTGTGAAATATTGTTTTAAGTAGGGAAGGGAACGGGAGTTACCATAAGAGTAACTTGTTCCGATCATAATACGGGATGCTAATTGCGAAGACGCCGATAATTTCATATAATGACGTAAATCAGCCTCAGCCTTCACAAATTGTGAATACGGTGTCCCGAACAATTCTTTGATGTTTCCCTCTTTGTAGTCTGCACCTTGAATCAAACCCAGTATATTTCCCGACGTATTTAAACCGGCTTTCGCATAGAAAGTATGCTTTTTCTCCTCCATCGTATTGGTGAAGGTATAGGTGTAATTAGGACCAAATGAGAATTGCGGATCAACGATATGGCGAAGGGTAGGGACAGTGTCCATCTGTGCCCTATACTCGTCGGAAATTCCGCGAGGCTGTACGTAGATAATCTCCGCAAGTGTTAAGTTGTGCTCTTTCTGCTCGTTTTCTTTCCAGGCATAACCGAAGTTCGTCGTGAAAGAATTCAGGGTATAAGCCGTTCTTCTGTTCAGGAATTCATAGCCAACCTTCAGGAAGGTTCTAGGAATATATTGTTTTCCCGGCGCCCATTTGTAAGGTGAAAGGAGTCGTGGCCAGTTGATCCCAACTTCTGCACCATAGCGGATATAGCTAGAATTTAAATTGACATTTCCACCGGTTTGCGTTTCATATCCACCGAAAACGGATAGTGTCACCGTTTCAAAACCTTTGAAAGCATTCTTAAAGGTCCAGTTGATATTAGCTTCCGTACCATTATATACAGCAGCGGTCTTCGCGATCAATTCTAAGCGCAAAGCCCGTTTTTGCATTGGCGTAAGGTAATAGTATACATCAAGCGTATTTGCAGAGTCCGGACTATCAACAAAGTCGTTCTTCACAAACTTAAATGCATTTAAGTTAACTAAGTGATTGATCGTTTGCTGATGCTCCCAACGATGATACAGCTTTCCAGGTTCCAGGAAGATGTGATTTGCCAACACCTTCTTACGAAAGCGGTTTTCCCGGTCAATAATATAATATTTGCCATCATATTTCTCTGTCCCTCGAGGGATACGACGTCTATTCGTCCCTGTGGTTTCGCGATAGTTAGGGAAAATATAAACATTCCCGATTTTTTGTGGTGTTTTTGCCTTCTCGGGAGTCTCCGGTTTAATCGTTAGGAACATATCAACTTTATTATTCCCGATTGTGCTGTCCACTTCCACTAAAATATTGTCTGCGCCGAAATAGTAGTATCCTTTGTATTTAAGTTCATTGTCAATTCGTTCGCGCTCATTCAGAATGACGTCGAGATTATAGTTGTTGCCAGGGCGTAACACCGATTTATTATGAACATCATGGATAGAACGTCCGATTTGTGTTGTACTATCAATATCAATTTGCACCTTATTGATACGGTATATCTTTCCGGGGAAAGCGTCGTATCGAACAGTAGCAAATTTTCCGTCGATTAGCGTGTCCGAAGTAACGCGTGCTTGGAAAAACCCCAAATTCTCCATCTTACCACGTAACAGGTTTTGATTGTATTCCCGATTCACATCGCTCAATAATACCGGTTCTTCACCATTGCGCTTTAACCATTTACGGACGAAGTTATTAGTTGAATCAGGACCACCGCCCATGTTCCACATCCCTAATTTAAAGTAAATGCCAGCAAACTTCTTGTTTGGCTTCGGCATAAGCGATGATTCTAGAAAAGTTTCAAAGCCTTCTCTTCGCTCTTCAGAAATAGAATCATGATGTATGACGACATCACCTTCTTTATAAAGCTTTTCGTTCTCTGCAACATATTTGGTGGGGTTACAACTGCTAAGTAATAACCCTAAAAAGCAAGGTAATATTAGTTTATTTCTCATTGGATTCCCCTTCCTCTTCTTCATTTTTTATCGCAGCTTTCTTCGGCTCGGTTACTTTGCTTGTATCAGGCAAATTCCTCGTGCTATCTTGTTGTTCTTGTTGTTTTTTCAATTCTTCCTGTTGCTCTTTTTCGATGCGTTTTCTGTACTCAGGACTGTGCGTCATCAAACTATCGCGGATGACCATGCGGACGCTGTCGCGATATACCGAATCCGTATCCATACGCTCAACATCGAAACGTCTTCTAAATCCGCGGCTATCGGTGTTATACGCTGCGATAGCTTTTGAGCTCATGAAC
The DNA here is from genome assembly GCF_002455685.1 of Sphingobacterium sp. UBA6645. Taxonomy (NCBI): domain Bacteria; kingdom Pseudomonadati; phylum Bacteroidota; class Sphingobacteriia; order Sphingobacteriales; family Sphingobacteriaceae; genus Sphingobacterium; species Sphingobacterium sp. UBA6645. Next base: position 82,298 of record NZ_DKLH01000085.1, on the reverse strand, counting down.
AATTCTCTGAATCTGTCGTAGCTCATGTTGATGATGAAACCAATACCCGTCTCAACAAATTGTCCTTGTAGGGTCGCTTGATATTGATTCTTACGATATACGCGCGCAAAATAGCGACCATCTTTCGATAACTGATAGTCAAGAGAGATATCACCGGCAATATTTGTTGCTTTTTCTCCCGGTCTGGAATTGCCCTCAACCTCGAAGTTCGAACCAATTGTGATCTTCAATCGATCATCAAATAACATTTTAGAAATACCGACGTTCAGATCCGTACGTGTTTGCGCTGATCCCGTCAAATAGTCTTCCTCCGAATTTAAGTTAAAATCTAATTCCACTCCTTTGATCAAATCGGAAGCAAGATTATTCAGCTGGCTCGTTAGGAAAGAACTCACCGTGCTTCGCGCTAATGACTCCGGACCACCGCCCGATAAACTTTCAAATGGATTATTGGACATAAAGCGACCTAAGGCAATTAGCGAGAAAACTTGCTTGTTAAGTTCTGCCGGATCCTCTCGTATATTCGCTAAGGCGATATTAACCTTGCTGATTACATCCTGTGAAGCCACTGCGTTATTTTCGTCGACATCTATATCGAAGTTGATTTGCGGCTTAAACAGCTCACCAGTCAAAATCAATTTTACGTTGAATGGAATACGTTGCTTATAAAGGTTCTGACTCTCTGCGCCGATTTGGTTCTGAACCAGTTCTAATGTTGCGAACTTACCAGAGTAAAGGGCAGTGATATCCAATCGGGCATCCAGCGGATCCCCGTTCCAAGTAATTGTACTACCTTTTTGGAACCTAAAGTCTTTCGATATCGGACCGAATGAGAACGTGTAATCACCATCTTCGACCGTGAATGTTCCTGACATCGTAATCTTGTCGTTCGCGTCGATTGTAGTGTTAATCTCTGCTATACCCTGAATATTTAAGGCATCCTGCGTTCCTTCATCCAGAATAATTTTAAACTTTGCGTCCGGATCGGTACTTAAATTTAAGGCGATGTCATAGCCCGACAGCGTCGTCGCAGTCGTCATGGAATCTAGTTTCGCGAAAACGTTAGCACGTGCGGTATCACTCTTATCCACAAATTTAACCACGCCGTCACGTTGCGTTACTCCAGGGTCATCGTTTGGTACGATGAAACTAAAATCCGTACGATCATTAGCCTTCACATTACCATCGATTCTAGGTTTATTCAAATCTCCTGTAATACGTAGATTGGATGTGATGTACATCTTTCCGAAGAACATGTCGTTGTCTTCACGAGTTGAGTTCATCACTTCAAAATCATCCGTGGTCAGGTTCAAGTTAAATACAAAGTCTGTATAGGTTGTTGTTCTTATCGACCCGTTCAGGCGAGCAACGTTGTTTCTCGAATCTACCAAGTTAAATTGACGGAAGGTGATTCCCTGATCGTTAAAGTAGATCTTCTGGTTATCAATCTTCATGTTGGAGTTCAACATCGAGGCGTTAATGATGGCATCATTAAAAGTCAAATCACCATTTATACGAGGGGCAGATGTCGTTCCGGTTATACGCAGAGATCCTGATAAGTCGCCTTGCGAGCCTTTAAGTTGCCCCATACTAAAGGCTTCAATTGTTTTGATGGTCATTGGTTTAAGATCCAAAGTCGCATCGATTTGCATATCGCCTTCTGCTGGAATGATAACATCACCAATCAATTGAACATCATTGCCATTCTCGGTAATTCTAACATCGGCGGAGTATGTGTTTTCTTTAATGTTGTTTACCTTCAACATCACATTCCCAATCGTATCTTTTCCGAAGAAGAACTTTTCGATGTTCAAATCAGAAACAAATACAGGGTTCGCCTCCAATCGTGAAACCGTAGCAGTACCGTTGATTCCGCCACCTAATGTTAGGTTCTCGGAATTCAACATCCGCGTAATGGTTTCAATTCGGAAGTTATTAAAGGTTAAATCGATAGGGGAGTTCATGGTGGAGTCTTTCGACTGTATAATCATCTCCTGACCATCTTTGGAGAGATGGAAGTTATTAGCTCGAATTCCTGCGCTCCCAAAACTTAATAAGTTATTCGGATTGATGCCCCACTTCTCATAATTCAGCATTAAACCGTCCTCTTTCAATGAGAAATTGTAATTATTAGCATCAACCGACATATTCGCACCCAAATGGTACTGTTCTTTGTCTTCTTTGTCTTTTATCCAAAGTCCCAAGTCGACTTTGTTTTCAACGACATTTCCACTTAATACGGTATTACGCAATTCCACACCGCTCACTTTGATGTGCTCGATCAAGGCGTTATAATACATGGTGCTGTCAACAGTGATAATATCCATACCAATATTCTCAACTTCAGTACCGTCGTACATTATCTTTGGCGCGAGCAACTTCGCCATCAAGGCCTTATCCTCACTATTAAAAGTACCGTCTAAGGTTATATCTTGTAATTCTTCCAATGCTGGGAAAAACTCTCTGATAATCCTCGCATTATTCAAGCGCGCACTAAACTCAAACTGCTGTGGGGAATAAACAAGCGGCGTATGATCATTAGATGGGTTATAATAAGTTCTGATGATATCTTGTACTGAAGCTCCTAACTCAGTCAATTTATATTTGCCCGCCAAATGCGCATTCATAAATTCGGAACTGAGTATTAAAATGTTTCTGTTCGTGTCCGCCTGTGCTGTTAATGCGACCGTATCTAGCACATATCGATCATCATTGTAAGCAATAGACGAATTTGCAATCTGTAGGGAACCGTTCAAATGATCTAAGTCGAAAGTCTCGAAATCTGCGATGATTTTTCCATGATAACGTAGATTTTCATCCATCAACTTCAAATTCTTTAAGTTGATGCTGTCGATCATCATCTCGGCATAGAGCCTCGGATATTGCCCCTGCATATTTGCTTGGATGCTTGCATTCAGCTGCACATTTGGATCCGGACTATGTAGATTGCCCGAAATGTCACCGCGATCCGCTGTAAAGTCAAAGTCGATATCTCGGTAGCCATAACCCATGGCGTCGAATCGTTTTAAGGTTCCGGTCGCATCAGCAACCATCGTCTTCGGATTCAAGCCGGTACCTTTTACCTGTGCCTGTGCGGCAATGAAACCTAAAACGGAATCTTGTTTTAAGAATTCGCCTAAATTGAAGTTATCAACCGATACGAAAGCATTATAGGTTGTATCTCTACCCATATTTAATGTCCCGTTGACAGTTGCATTTCCCTGTTCCGTAACCAATTTCAAATCGGTATCAAAACCGCTCATGCCACCTTTGAACGTACCAACCAAGCTAATATTTCTTGGTAATTGAATGCTGTCTGGTAATAAGGAAGGAGCAATCAAACGGTTAAGGTCAGCACGACTCGTCGTCATCTTTCGGATGTCTAGATCCAGATACATTTTGTTCATGTCCGGAAGCCCTTTGATGTGAGCCGAGGCGATAAGATGGGTGTTATTTAATGTTTTGAACTCCACTTTCGGAATTCTTAAATCGTTCAATTTTCCTAATACCTTTCCATCGATATAGAATTTCTTATCCATTAAAGGCTTCATCGTTTCCTCTTTTTCGAGATCCGGAGCCAAATAGCGGATATCGCGCATATCGATCTGCGTCTTCTTTAGCGTAGCCTCGATCGTGACGTTACTAGGATTTTCTGAAACGGCGGCTAGGGAAGGGTAAGAAACTTTTATATTATCACGGATTATTGAATTCGGAGTTTCGATCAAGAAATCTTTTACGATAGCCCCGGTATTGGTGTATACGAAATCACCTTTTAACTGTCGTAGCTCAAATCCCGAATGATCTTTAACGGCAAGGTTTGCCAGATTTCCGGAAATGGAATCCGCTGAATAGTAGACATTGTCCATCGCGCCGGCAAGGTCGGTCAACTTCAAATTGAAATAGTCCAAACCTTTCATTCTTGGCTGATTATCATCTCTAAACCAAACGTTTGTTTTCGCAATACCAATCTTATCAACCGATACAATCCAATTTACAGAACTGCTGTCAGCGCTCTCCGTCTCTGCCTTTGGAGCAGATTTTCCTAGGAATACTTCAGATTCTGAGTCTGTTAGTTTTACCTCTTTCAGTTTGACCAGTTCCTTGTTCAGATCAATCTGATCGACATTCGCGATGAGTTCTTTAATCGTAAATTTGGTATTGATGTTCGATGCCTCGTCATCATACTGTATATAAATATTCTTCAAGCCGAGAACCTCAGTTGCCAAATTTGGTAAGAGCGAGGACGCTTCTACGGATGGGTCGGTAATTCCGAAGTCGGAGGCATCGGGTGCTTCCTCTTCCGAAGTAACCTGCCATTGCTTAATCCTTGCCTGCAAACCGTCGATATTGATCTTCGGCATATCGAAGGTCATATTTTTCGTAAGATCGAAGGTTTTGATGCGAGTATCGAAATGGTTAAGATAAAGATCGGCCGAGGTACCAATAACATCATCTTTATATACAAACTTAATCCGTTCGAACAGTACCTTATCGATATCGAATGTTAATGCCGACGTAGAATCTGCAGTCGCTGTGCTTTCTTTTTCGGTGGCAAACGCGTTGACGATGTAACTAAAGTTGAAAGCACTATCCGGTAGCTTACGGTTGATTTTTGCAGTGATACCTTTCAACTCGAGTTCTTCGATTTCGACAGTGTTTTTTAATAGTTTGAACATATTGATGTCAACGAGCAACTGCTCGCCGGCAATTAAAGTGTCCTTTGACTGATCTGCGAAGAAGACGTTTTCTAATACTAGTTTTTTAGGAAAGGTTATATTGATATGACCGATATCTACCTGCGTACCGATCTTATTTTCCAAGTAATTCGTCACCTTGCCGACAATGTAATTTTGTACAGCAGGTAATCTTACGAGGAAAATAACCAGTAATAGCAAAGCGATGATGGAACCAATTATCCATAAGAAAGTTTTGATTGCAATACGGCCGAATTTATTCAAAGCTGAAGATGTCTTGTTTTGTGATTATCTTTTTATACTTAAGTATTAACGTAATAAAAGGGTTTTTGTTTGTTTTTCGACAATTTAATTATCCCCAATATCCCTACAAATATAGCTTTTGCTGTGCAAAATGCGCTAAATTATTGCTAATCAATCGACAGGTAGAATGTTCTAGTAAATTAGTATATTTATTGTTTACAACATCAATCTAAACATTACCTATGAAAAGAAAAGCATTTATCGGAAGCCTCCTTGTGGGAGCAGCGGCAGGCTCTGTCCTCAACAGCTGTGCAGAACCTAAAACAAATACTACAAATATGGACACATCCCTATCAAAGGAAACAATTGTACACTCAGTTTATTTTTGGCTCAAAGAAGGCATTACAGCGGAAGAAGAGAAGGATTTTTTGAATTTCTTTACAACCCTCAGCAAGATAGAAGGTATCAAGGAATTAAAATATGGCAAGCCCGCTCCGACAACCCCACGCCCCGTCGTCGACAACTCATTTTCATATCTCCTGCTGATTACCTTCAACAATATGGATGAAATAAACGTGTACGAAAATCACCCTGATCACCTCGCCGCAATAGAAATCTACAAAAAGTACTGGACGAAGGTAGAAGTAAAAGACGCGATTCTGATGTAACAAATAGCAGACGTTAATCAAATCCAATTCTAACCTCAATCATAACCCTTTCGGAGCGGCTATGATTGGGGTTTGTATTGGGTTTACATTGGGTTTGAAAGGGAAGTGGGGTTTAGGTGTCTTTTAGATGTTAGATTTTAGATATGAGACAGTAGAGTCTGAACCAGGAAAGGAAGGATTTAAGGATTCGCGGGATGTTTCGTTTGGATGTTTGTTTTGAACCAGGAAAGGAAGGATTTAAGGATTGTCAGGATCTAGTACGGTGTTAGATGTTGGTCTTAATCGTAAGTTTCAGGAGACGTTTAGTGAAACGTCTCTACGCATTGGCGTCCAATTGGCTTCTATACAATTTTGAACCATATAGGTGGTAATCATGGCGAACCGCGTAGAGACGTTTCACTAAACGTCTCCAACATTAGCAGATTATTGATCCTGACCATCCTTACATCCTTTTTTTTCTGGTTCAAAGACAAATCTCACGTCCAAAATCTAACCTCTAATGTCTCACATCTAAAATCTAAATTCCGGTAGCCGCCATAGGTCTAACTACTAAGTACTAAATACTAACTACTATAAAATAAAAAGAGATGCCTCGGCATCTCTTTTTATTTTATTAATGGACTTCAATATCTCTAGGGCCATCGTTCTGCTCTGGGGCAGCTTCTTTTTCAGGTTCTGTAGGCTTCTCCGAACGCTCTACTGTGATTTTACACTCCGTTAGTAATGCTGCTAGTGCACCAACGGCTGCGAATATGGGTGCTAATACGACACCGATAACACCTAGGGTCACAGGGAAGCTCATGATCTCTTTTCCTGATTTGTCTGAAATGCTGATCTTTGTAACATTACCTTCAGCAATTAATTCCTTTACTCTTTTTAATAAGTTCTCACCTGTAATAGTGAATGTTTCTTTGATTGACATATCTCTTCTTTTATTTGATTAACAATTATTTACGTTACTTGTTTAATTTGTTATTCAAAAGTACGTGAACTTCTTAATATCTGTAACTAGGAATAGGTTAAAAGAGTATAAAATTCGGTGAACTACACGTTTTATTCGGTGAATTCGATGAGACTAATGCAACTCTTGGTAGAGGATCCATATTGCCATGAACAGTACAAAATAGCCAAAGAAAGGTTTTAATTTTGCCGCATCCGCTTTTTGGCTTATCCAGCTGCCGAGGAGCATACCAGCGAGTGCGATTGCTGTGATTTCGAGCAATAGCGGCCAGTGAATCTCGTCGATATTTGTGCTGCTGATGAAACCAAATAAGGAGTTCAATGCGATAATCAATAAGGAAGAACCAATAGCGGTCTTTAGTGACATTTTATTGAAAATAATCAGTGCAGGGATAATTAGAAATCCTCCACCTGCGCCAACTAATCCAACTAAGATCCCAATTAATAACCCCTGAACGATTATTTTTCCAATTTGGTCATTTGCTTTATGAGCGTCTGTTGCTATCTCCTTCTTCCAGATCATATTTAGTGCAGCGAAGACCATTAACACTGCGAAAAGCAACATTAAGAGCATATCCTTACTGAGCATCCAACCGTTAAGCTGGATGATATCATTTGGTATTATAGGGTGTATATAACGCCGAGAGACAAATACCCCCAAAATGGACGGAAGTCCGAAGAATATGGAAGTCTTAAAATCCACTTGTCTTTTTAAGGTATACGGTACAATACCCGCCAAGCTGCTGATGCCCACGATAAACAGGGAATAAGTCGTCGCTAAAAAGGGATCGATTGCAAATAAGTAAACCATGACCGGGACAGTTAATATACTACCTCCAGCACCGATTAACCCCAATATCAATCCTATACCTATAGCTGCTATAAATCCTAATATTTCCATTCCTTCTATAATTTGATGGTTCAAAGGTGACAGTTTCGCTTTGCTATTTTGGTTACCTTTGTTACAGAGGGAGATTACTGACCTAGAAATGATCAATTAGGAATGGGGTGCGTATGCGCTTGTCGGTGTAACTTATGTTACCATTCGTCTGTTATCAGGGCAGTACCTTTGTAAAAAAATGAAAGGAAATATGGAATTAATTTTAGGACCCTGGCCATGGTATGTGGGTGGAGCGCTTGTTGCGCTAATCATGGTGGCATTAATCTATCTAGGGAAAAGCTTCGGATTCTCATCCAATTTTAGGAATCTCTGTTCTGCATTGGGCGCTGGAAAGTCCTGCAGTTTTTTTGATTTCGATTGGAAAGCACAGCGTTGGAACCTATTGTTTCTTGTAGGATCTGTTATTGGAGGTTTTGTTGCGGCGCATTATCTGTCCGACAATCAAGTGCCAGCGATTTCGGAAAGCAGTATTGTACAGTTAAAAGCAATAGGCATTGAATCCGCCGGAGCAGCGTACTCTCCTTCGGAAATTTTTGAAGTGATGAGTGTAAAGAACATTCTTATTTTAGCGATTGGAGGTCTTTTGATAGGTTTCGGTACACGTTATGCAGGCGGCTGTACCTCCGGACACGCAATATCAGGTTTGAGCGATCTGCAATGGCCATCTTTAGTGGCGGTAATCGGATTTTTTATTGGTGGGCTAATGATGGTTCACGTATTATTCCCCTTAATCTTCTAGACTATCATGAGAAAAGTATTATTTATCCTTTTAGGAATATTGTTTGGTGTGGTGATGTATAAAGCGGAAGCTGCGTCATGGTTTCGGATTTATGAAATGTTCAATTTCCAATCATTCCATATGTATGGATTTATCGGAACGGCACTTGTAGTTGGTGTAATTGCTGTACAGCTAATTAAACGTACGCATGCGAAAGATGTAGACGGTGGTGATATTGTTATTGCCGATAAGGCAAAATCTATTCCTCGCTATCTTATTGGAGGTATCCTTTTCGGCTTAGGTTGGGCTTTAGTAGGGGCATGCCCTGGTCCGATCTTTGTTTTATTGGGTGCTGGCGTTTATCCAATGTTGATTGTAATCGCATTCGCCCTATTGGGTACTTATCTTTATGGTTTGCTGAAACATAAATTACCTCACTAATCTATCGTTCTGTGTAACATTTGTAACTGTCTATGCTGAAATTAAGCTATAGCTTTGTTATATTATGAAAGTTTCTATTGTCCACGCTTTAATTATAAACAATAGGGACAAGTTTTAAACGAAATATAAATTTAAAGATGTTTTTTCAACAAGTTTACGACAAGACGCTAGCTCAAGCTAGTTATTTTATAGGCTGCCAAGCAAAGAAAGTTGCGATCGTTATTGATGCACAGCGAGATATCGATGTTTATTTGGACATTGCAAAGCAGAACAATTTGGAGATAACTCACATCGCTGAAACGCATATCCACGCTGACTTTCTGGCCGGTTCGCGAGAACTCGCGGATGCGACTGGCGCAAAGTTATATCTATCAGACGAAGGCGGAGAGAATTGGCAGTACGAATTTGCACACGAGGGATTAAAAGATGGGGATGTAATTAAAGTTGGGAACTTGAGCCTAACCGTAATGCATACACCGGGGCATACTCCTGAAAGTATTAGTTTTATCCTTCGCGATCATCCAGCTTCCGACGAACCTGTAATGATCTTTACAGGCGACTTTGTTTTTGTTGGCGATATCGGCCGACCTGATTTGCTTGAGGAAGCGGCAGGCTTGATCGGTACGAAGGAAGTTGGCGCAGAACAGATGTTTCAATCTTTGAAGAAGTTTGTGGCATTGCCGGACTATGTTCAAGTTTGGCCCGGGCATGGCGCAGGTTCTGCCTGTGGGAAAGCATTGGGGGCCGTGCCTAGCAGTACAGTAGGATATGAAAAAATACGTAATTGGGCTTTCCAATTCGGTGAAGACTATGAAGGTTTTAAGAACTATCTATTGAGCGATCAACCGGAGGCTCCAATCTACTTTGCGATGATGAAGAAGCTAAACAAGGTCGATAGACCATTGTTAGTGGAAGTGCCGATGCATCCGACCTTGTCTATTGAGGAAGGTTTGGCGAAAAAAGATACTATTCTAGTCGATACGCGCAATAAAGTCGAGTTTGCCAAAGGACATGTAAAGGATTCTATAAATATTCAAAATAATAATTCGCTTGCGAATTGGGCCGGTTGGATGTTGCCTTACGATAAGAAATTGGTTATAATAGCTGAAGCGGGGCGTCAGGAAGAGATTACGCGGAAGTTGATGCGTATTGGAATGGATGATATCGACGGATTTGTGACGGATCTATCCGGTGTGCCTTTGGAGGAAACAAAGCTTGTGGATGCTGATACGGTTGAGGCTTGGAAAGATAAGGATGATACGGTTTTACTAGATGTTCGTGGTAAATCGGAATTTGAAACGGCTCACATTCCCGGTGCAATTCATAAATTTATTGGTAACTTACCGAAGAAACTGCCAACGGAATATAAAGACAAGAAGATTATTATACAATGTCAATCCGGCGACCGCGCCACAATCGCGACCTCCTTTTTAGAAAGGAACGGCTTTGAAAACGTTTATAATTATGCAGGCAGTTTTATTGATTGGAAAAATAAAGGTAAAGAAACATCCTAGCAACTAGCTCTATGAGTTTAATAGCAAACGCTTATCAAAATATATTAGAATCCGCCTTGATCGAAGAGATTGAGGCGGTTGCTATTATGAAGACTTTCGAAACTGGGGAAGTCATTATTGATATTGGACAGTATGTGCGCTCCATGCCACTGTTGATTGACGGCGCCATTAAAATTGTGCGTGAAGATTCCAAAGAAGGGGAGATTCTGCTTTATTATTTGGCAAAAGGAGAGACTTGCACGATGTCGATTGCATGTTGCGTTGGGACGAAGAAAAGTGAGATCAGGGCACAAGCGGAGATGCATACCTTGGTGGCCATGATCCCCAATCAATATTTAAATGAATGGCTCGCCAAATACAGCTCCTGGCGGGAATTTATCCTGAGCAGTTATTCTTCCAGAATGAACGAGATGTTGGGCGCTATTGACAATCTGGCGTTTTCCAACATGGAAATGCGCATCATGAATTATTTGAAAGAAAAGGTAAAATTGACGGAAAATCCGATTTTGACTTTAACGCATCAGGATATTGCTTCAGATTTGAATAGCTCTAGGGTCGTGGTCTCTAGGATATTAAAAAAGTTAGAAAATGAAGAACAGATTGTGCTGCTAAGGAACGAAATTAGGGTGTTAGTTTAGTTGCGCCTGCTATAGATGTCAGTTCGTTGAAATCAAGGATATTAGCATGGCATAGAATGAGATATCCTTTTTTTTGAACGTTTCTTTAAGCAATGAGATTGCTTTAGAACGCGCAAAGTAAACATTGTTTGCGGTTGTCCCCAATTCTGACGATATCTCGTCAGCATTCTTTCCCTCAAAAAAGGACATTTTGAATATTTGTGCCTGCTGCTTGGGGAGCC